>JAISND010000008.1 GCA_031276615.1 Treponema sp.
ACGCTATATGCGGAGTGCCAGGCGGCGCCGTATCTTCCCGCGGAGGCAGGTCGGCTTTGACGTGTTCTATGGTAAGCGTTTTGCGTTTCACGTCCTGGGCGCCGGGGCTTGCCCGCGCGGAGGACTGGCGGGAATGGGCCGCGGGCGGAAGGGAGATTGAAAAATCAAAGGCGGGCCCTTCCCTGGAATTCGCCGATCCCCTGTTCCGCCGCCGTTTGAGCCAGATTTCGCAGATGACCATACAGGTACTGCGCGGCCTGATGCCCTTCGCGGAGGAGACGAAAATCGTGTTTGTCTCCTTCCGGGGGGAAATCGCCCGGCAGTTTGCGATCAACAGGATGCTGGTTGAGGAAGGCGATCTAAGCCCCGCGGCCTTTTCCCTGTCGGTGTTCAACACGCCGCCGGCGCTGGCGGCGGTAGCCCTCAATCTCAGATCCGGCTATTCGGCCCTTTACCCGGCGAAAGACAGCTTCAGGACAGGTTTCCTCGCGGCCGCCGCGCCGGTTCTTTCGGGCGCCGTCCGGGAAAGCGCGCTTGTCTACGCGGACGAGCTGTGCCCTTCCGGGTACGGCCCGCTCTGCCCGGAAGACGCCAGGCCCTTTGCCTTTGCCGCGCTCCTTGGCGCGCCGGGCGGAGGCGGCACCCTTCAGGTTCCCCTCGGGGATGAAGGCGGCGGTCCGCTTGCTTCACCGGAAAAATTTCTCGCCTTTCTGTGGAGCGCGACATGAACGCCGCCGAAATGCCCCCGGTCGCCAACCGGCCGCTCTACCTCTACCGGATTCTGATGAAGTGGTTTTCCTTTTTCATCTTCGGCCTGGGCACCCTTACCCTCGCGCTGCTGGTATTTCCGGTTATGCTTGTTTTTCTTCATCCGAAGGAAAATTTTCAGAAGCTGGCGCGCCGGCTGATATCCGTATCGTTCCGGGGCTTTATCATCATGATGGGTGTTCTCGGCGTGGTGGAGCTGGACGTTGAGGACCGCGGCGCCTTCCGCGGCCTTTCCTCAAAAATCGTGGTCGCCAACCACCCTTCGCTTCTCGACGTTGTTATGATGGTTTCCCTCATCCCCAACGCGGACGTTATCGTGCGCGGCAATCTTGTCGAAAACATCATTGTCCGCGGCGTCGTCAGGCGGCTCTATATCCTCAGCTCGCTTGACTTTGACAGGATAGTCGAAGACTGCAGGACCTCGCTTGACCGGGGCAACTGCATGGTGATCTTTCCGGAAGGAACCAGAACGCCCCGCTCGGGCGAGGTCCGCCTCAAAAAAGGCGCCGCCCGCCTGTCGCTGCTTTCCGGCCGCGACATCATACCCGTGCATATCGGCGGAACCGACAAGTACGGACTGGGAAAGAACGATCCCTTTGCCGCCTTTAACCACACCGAAAAATATATATACCGCGTCAGGATACAGGGAAAAATTTCCCCGGGAAAATACGCGGGAATGGAAATGCCCCGCGCCGTCAGGCGCATAAACGATGAAATAAGGGAATTACTGTTTAATCCGGTGAACCCATGAAACCGGCAATATCGAAGCTTTTCCGGAACTTCCGTTTCCGGAAAAGCCGCCCTGGATGTAATGTTATGCGAAATAATTTTGCCCCGGCTTTTTTGCCGCTCCTGATGCTTGTTGTCCTCCTTGGCGGCTGCATGAGCATCAACCGTACCAGGCGGGGGATGTCCATCCCACCCGGCCATGTCATCTTCAGCTTTGACGACGGGCCCAATGTCCATGAAGATACCACCGCCCGGCTGCTGGATGTCCTTAAAAAATACGAAATCCGCGCCATGTTCGCCCTGCTCGGCGAAAATGCCGAACACAGCCCGGAGCTTGTCAGGCGCATCCGGGACGAAGGCCACTACATCATCAACCACGGATACTGCGACAAATGGGCGGTTTCCATGGAAAACGGCGAGTTTCGGGAGAATCTCAGGCGGGGAGCCGCGGCCATCAGCGCGGCGCTCGGGGAAGAGCCGAGTCCCCGGCTCTATCGTCCCCAGGGCGGCTACTTCAGGAAACAGCACCGGCGTATATGGCGCGAAGAAGGCTACGTCATGGTAGCCGGAACCATCAGGGTCTTCGACGCGGTTATTGACAGCGCCGAAAAAAACAAAGTCAGGCGAAGGATCGTCAGGGCCATCGCGGAACACAGGGGCGGCATGATTCTGCTTCACGACGCGCGGGATTCCCACTTCCGCATGGAGCGGGCCCTTGAGGAATATCCCGGGGGGGAGTTCAACCGCTCGTGGATTCCCGAAGTAACCGAAGAAATAATCGTCAGGCTTCTGGAAAAAGGATACCGGCTTAACGGCTTTGACATTCTTGAGCTTCTCAATATAGAATCCTGAAATGATGGATGATTTTATCTGCCCCCACTGCCGGACAAAGACAGGCGGAGAAGAGTTTGAGAAAAACCTGCGGGTCTGTCCCCGCTGCGGATACCACAGCCGCCTTGACTGGCGCCAGCGGCTCGGCATCACCGCCGACGAGGGCAGTTTCACCGAATTTGATTCGGAAATGGAATCCGGAAACCCCCTGGACTTTGCCGGTTACCGGGAAAAGATTCGGGAGCTGCAGGCAGGCTGCGGAACAAGGGAAGCCCTGATAAGCGGCCGCTGCGCCATCAAGGGCTGCCCGGCGCTTGTCTGCGTTATGGACAGCCGTTTTATGATGGCCAGCATGGGGAGCGTGGCCGGCGAGAAAATAACACGGATCTTCGAATACGGCGCGGAACACGGGCTGCCGGTGATCATCTTTACCGCGTCGGGAGGGGCGCGCATGCAGGAGGGGGTATTTTCCCTTATGCAGATGGCAAAGACATCGGGCGCGGCCGCCCGCTTCGGCAGGGCGGGGCAGCTTTACATAACCGTAATGACCGATCCCACGACCGGCGGCGTCACCGCCTCCTTCGCGTCCCTGGGGGACATCATCATCGCCGAGCCGGGGGTGCTCATCGGCTTCGCGGGAAAGCGGGTCATCCAGGACACCATAGGCTGTACCCTGCCGGAAAATTTTCAGTCCGCCGAATTTGTCTTTGAGCACGGCTTCGCGGACATGATTGTCCCCAGGGACAAAATGCGCGAAGTCCTCGCCAGGCTTCTCCGGCTGCACGGCTATGCCGGGAAGGCCGGCGCGGCGGGAGTTTCCAATGGCTAAACTAAGCGTCCCCCGGCGGCTTGACCTGCTCAAGGGCCTCGGCCGGCCCACCATCCGCGACTATATCCCCCGCCTTTTCGAAGATTTTACCGAGCTTCACGGGGATCGTTACTTCGGCGACGATCCGGCGATTCTCGGCGGCATCGGCCTCTTTGACGGCGCCCCCGTCACGGTCATTGCCCAGGTGCGGGCGCGGGACATAGAGGAACTCAAGCGGATAAATTTCTCCATGCCCCACCCCGAAGGCTACCGCAAGGCCCTGCGGCTTGCCAGGCAGGCGGAAAAATTCCGCCGTCCCGTGATCTGCTTTATCGACACCCCCGGCGCGTTCTGCGGCGTCGGCGCCGAGGAACGGGGGCAGGGCGAGGCGATAGCCCGGAACCTTGCCGAATTTATGCTTCTCAAGACCCCGGTTGTCTCGGTGGTTCTCGGCGAAGGAGGCTCCGGCGGCGCCCTGGCACTGGGGGTCTGCGACGAACTGGCCATGCTGGAAAACGCCCTCTATTCGGTAATCTCGCCCCGGGGTTTCGCGTCAATCCTCTGGAAGGACGGCGGCCGCGAGCGGGAAGCGGCGGAGCTTATGAAGATCAGCGCGGAGGACCTGCTGGCCTTCGGCGTCTGCGACAGGATCATCGCCGAGCCGGAGGGCGGGGCGGCCAATGACACGGACCTCACCGCCGCCAATATCGCCGCCTGGCTGCGGAGCGCCCTCTCCCGCCTCCGCGCGGAAAACCCGGAAGAACTGCCGGAGAAACGTTACCGGAAATTCAGGAAAATCGGGGTTTTCTCCGGGTAAACAAAAGGCTATGATGGTTTAAGGAGTGTCTATGCCCTTTGATTGGAAGGCGGGGGTCCATACCCCGAGGCTTGCCTCGGTTAAATTCACTGCCACTGAAAAAGTTGTGAAACCGATCTTCAAATCGGGGTATGGACCCCGCCAGTACTATAAATTTCCTATCCAACGAAGATACCTCGGGGCTTGCCCCGAGGTTCTTCATATACAAAAAAACGCCCCTGCCGAAATTTCAGGAGGTATACGCTGATGGCAAATCCGGCAAAAACCCCCGAAGGCCGGGACGCGGCCGCCGGCAGTCCCGCGGACTCCGCCCTTTTTACCGATTTTTACTCCCTCACGATGGCCCAAGGCTACCGGAAGAAAAACATGGATCAGAACGCGGTCTTTGAGATGTTTTTTCGTAAGGCGCCCTTCGGCGGCGGTTACGCGGTTTTCGCGGGCCTTGAAACACTGCTGGAACGGCTCCGATTCTTTTCCTTTTCCGAAGCGGATATCGCCTACCTCAGCAGCCTCAGGTTTTTTGACGAAGCCTTTATAGAATACCTCCGGGGTTTCCGCTTCACCGGCGACCTGTGGGCAATGGACGAAGGAACGGTTGTTTTCCCCCAGGAGCCGCTCATCCGCGTCAGGGGCGGGCTGATCGAATGTCAGATTATCGAGGGCATGCTCCTCAACACCGTAAATTTCCAGAGCCTCATCGCCACCAAAACCTGCCGGGTCTGGCTTGCCTCGGGGAAGGGATCGATCATGGAATTCGGCCTCCGCCGGGCGCTGGGGCCCGACGGGGCAATGTCGGCTCCCAGGGCGAGTTACATCGGCGGCGCCCGGGGTACATCCAACACCCTGGCGGGGAAGGCCTTCGGCATGCCCGTTCTGGGAACCATGGCCCATTCCTGGGTTATGTCCTTTCCGGACGAGGAAGAAGCCTTTGACGCCTACGCGGAAATCTACCCGGACAAAACGATCTTTCTCATCGACACCTACGATACCCTGAAGAGCGGCATCCTTAACGCCATCAAGGCCGGAAAAAAGTTATACGCCAGGGGAAAGAATTTCGGCGTACGCCTCGACTCCGGGGATATTCACTACCTCTCCGTGGAGGTAAGGCGCCTTCTTGACGAGGCCGGCCTTTCCAAAGCCACCATTACCGTATCCAACGATCTGGACGAATCGATTATCCAGACCCTGGTAAACGCCGGCGCGCCGGTTGACACCTGGGGAGTCGGTACCCAGATGGTAACCGGCGGAACGGAGGCCGCCTTTACCGGCGTTTACAAACTTGCGGCCCGCGAAGGCCCCGGCGGCGTCCTGCTGCCGGTGATGAAATTTTCCGACAATCCGGAAAAAACCACCAACCCCGGCGTAAAGCAGGTGTGGCGGATAAGGGACGGCGACGGAATGGCCCTTGCCGACGTACTCAGCCTGGACGGTGCCGGTTCAACCCGGAGCGGCGCGGACGGCGGCGGGGCGCCCGAAACCCTTGAGAGGGGGCGGAGCTACACCTTCTGGCACACATCGGCGGACTACCGGCATTTCCGTCACCCTGTCGAGGGCGTTGTCGAGCCGCTCCTGAAACAACGGCTTAAAGGCGGCGAGCCCTGCGCGGCGGCCCCTTCCCTGCCCGAAATCCGTAGCCACATGGCTGCCGATCTTGAATGTTTCGATTCCAGCTACAAGCGGCACCTCAACCCCCATGTGTACAAGGTCTCGATAACGGAAAAACTGCGCGAACTCAAGCTGGAATTGATAAAAAATTACCTTGGGGATCTGTAGTATCCTTTTGCGCATAACAAAAAAACAGAGGAGATTTGATGAACGACATACAGGTCAGGTTTATAAAAACCGGCGGCGGGGAGGAAACCACAGGCTGCCCCTTTGGAACCTCCGTGGAATCCCTTGCCGGGTATTTCGGAATCCCGGAAGATACAATCGCGGCGGTAAGGATAAACAACGAGATACGCCCCCTTAAAGCGCGGCTTGTCATAAACTGCACGCTTGAACCCGTGTTCCTCGATTCGCCCGAAGGGGCCATGATCTACCGCCGCTCCCTTGCCTTTATTCTTGCCATCGCGGCCCGTGAACTTTTCCCCGAGCGGAGTCTCTATGTGGGCCATTCCCTGGGAAACAGCTACTACTATACCTTCGGCTCCGGCAAAAAACCTTCGGAAGGGGATATCGAAGAGCTGAAAAATTCCATCGGCGCCCTGGTAAAGAGGGACCTTCCCATCACCTTTAAATACCTCGCCTACGGGGAAGCCCTTGAGGCGTTCAGAAAAAACAGACAGACCGATACGGCCCTGCTTCTGGATCAGCGCAGTGAATCGCGGATCAAGGTCAACGAATGTAATGGCCATATTGATGTTTACGTCGAACCCCTGGTTTCAAGAACCGGCCTCCTGTCAAGTTTCGATATCCTGCCCTATCAGGAAGGATTCCTTCTCCGTTTTCCCGGAGTCGGCAGGGGAAAAACAATCGATCCCTTTATGGACGAACCGAAAATATTTTCGGTCTACAACGAATACAAAAAATGGGGACGCATCGTAGGTGTCCGGGTTGTGGGCGAGCTGAACTCCCATATCGCGAACCGCACGGTAAGGGATTACATAAGAATCGCCGAAACCTACCAGGCGCGCAAGCTCGGTGAGATAGCCGAACGGATCTATGAGCAGCGGGAAAGAATCAGGGTGGTGCTTATAGCGGGGCCCTCAAGCTCCGGAAAAACCACCAGCGCGAAACGGCTTGCCATAGAGCTTATGGTTATGGGGATAAAGCCGATAGCCCTAAGCCTTGACGATTACTACATCGGCATAGACAAAACCCCCAGGGATGAAAAGGGCGAGCCTGATTTTGAATGTCTGGAAGCCCTGGATATTCCCTTCCTTAACGGGCAGCTTCTCGCCCTTTACCGCGGCGAAGAGATTACCCTGCCCCTTTACGATTTCAAGACCGGCAGGCGAAAGGAAACAGGGGGAAAAAAGATACGCCTTGACCGCAGAACCATGCTCATCGTGGAGGGCATCCACGGACTCAACGACTCCCTTACCCCCGGTATAGAGCGGGACACAAAATTCAAAATTTACGTCTCCGCCCTTACCCAGTTAAACCTTGACGATCACAACCGCATCCCCACAAGCGACAACCGGCTTCTGCGGCGCATGGTCAGGGATTACCAGTTCCGCGGCAAGGACGCGGCAAGCACCATAAAAATGTGGCCCGGTGTCCAGGCCGGGGAACGCAGGCATATCTTCCCCTTCCAGAATTCCGCCGACGCCGCCTTCAATTCGGCCCTTGATTACGAGCTTTCCGTGCTGAAATATTACGCCGATCCCCTGCTGCGCGCGGTCAAACCCCATTGCCGTGAATACGCCGAATCGGCAAGGCTCCTTTCTTTCCTTGAAAATTTCGCTCCCGTTCCGCCCCAGTACGTGCCGGGCACGAGCATACTGCGCGAATTCATCGGGGAAAGCGAATTCAAGTATTAGGATAAGGCCGGCAAAAACGGACAAAAACTCAAACCAGTATGCTTTGCCGCGGGCGCCATTGCCTTACCGGGGGTTTTGCCGGAACATAAAACTTGACAAGTTTAATCCAATAAACCTATTATAGACTATGCTTATTACAAAGGAATCCGATTACGCGGTAAGGATCCTCCGCGCCCTCAGGGACGGCGAAAAAAGAACCATGCCGTATGTCTGCGAACAGGAAAACATACCGCACCAGTACGCGTATAAAATCATAAAAAAACTCGAAAGGGCGGGCCTGGTGCGGAGTTACCGGGGCGCCGGCGGCGGATACACGCTGCTAAAAAACACCGCGAAGATAACGCTTCTTGATGTCGTCAGCGCCGTTGACAAAGAAGCGTTGCTTTTTGAGTGCCTGCGTCACGGCCATCACTGCCCCATGAACGAGGGCGGAAAAAAGTGCCGGGTTCATATGGAATTCAACCGGATTCAGAACGTCATACTTTCAAGTTTGAAAGAAAAATCCCTCACGGAAATTTTTTAACAAGGAGGCTTTCCCAAAACTGAAGTTTTGGGAAAGCAGCTTTAAAGATCGCAGTTTTGCAAGGGTAAAAACCTGAAAAACTGCAAGAGCCTGGACCAAAACCGTGCGCGTTAGCGCACAGTCAATTAGTTTTGGGCAGGCTCCAAGGAAAACGATTTTTCAGGCCCCGGAACGCCCTTTATCTGTCCGGCGCGGACCGCGCCGCCGCTATGTCATCAAGCTCTTTCGCTTCTTCGGCAAAGACTTCCCTGCGGTATTCCTTTTCCCGCTTTTCCTTCAGCTTTTCAATGACCTTCCGCTCACGGGAGGCCTCAAGGTAAAGCTGCCGTTTTTCCTCAACAAGCAGCTCCGCCTTCGCGGCGTCTTCGGCCAGTTTCTCCGCTTCCCGATCCAGGCGGACGATGTAATTGTCCCAGATCAGAATGTCAGCGGCGCCCTTCCCGCCCGAAAAACGTTCCCGGGCCGCGTGGCTGCGGTTTTCGGCGGTTTGTCTGATCCTGCTTTCGATTTCCGCAAGCGC
>JAISND010000043.1 GCA_031276615.1 Treponema sp.
CCCCGGCAAACGATAGGCGACCCCCCTGCTGCTCGGCGAATTAGGCGTTCCCATCAGGGAATTGAAAGCGAAAATCCAGGACACCTGGAGGCGTCTTTGACTCCCCCGGACAGGGACGCCCTTCCTTTGGGCAGCGAATAGCGGAAATAGAGGCAAGAACCGGCGAAACGGATTTTTGGCACGACACCGCCGCCGCGGAAAAGGCCATGGGTGAACTCAAATCGCTCAGGAATCGTTACGATCCCTGGAAGGATCTCCGCGCCGAAATCGAAGACCTTGAAACCCTGCATGAACTTGCCCTTGAGGCAAAGGACGAAAGAGAGGCCGCCGGCATTGAAAGCGCCCTGAAGAACCTGGGTCTCCGTTATGAGAAACAGAACGTGCTGGAACTTATGGGCGGGGAGGTAGACCGGAACGGCTGCTTCCTTACGGTTCATTCGGGGGCCGGCGGCACCGAAGCCTGCGACTGGTCCCAGATGCTCTACCGCATGTACTTCCGCTGGGCCGAGCGCAGGGGTTTCTCGGTTGAGGAAGAGGACCGCCTGGAAGCCGAAGGGGGCATTAAATCCGCCACGGCGAAAATCGAGGGCGACTACGCTTACGGCTACCTCCAGGGGGAATCCGGCGTACACCGGCTGGTGCGCATATCGCCCTTTGACGCCAACGCCCGGCGGCATACTTCCTTCGCATCGGTGTATGTGTTCCCGGTCATTGACGATTCCATCGAGGTTGATATCCGCCCCGAGGATCTCCGGGTGGACACCTACCGTTCCGGCGGGGCCGGCGGCCAGCATGTGAACAAGACCGACAGCGCCGTGCGTTTTACCCACCTGCCCACGGGAATAGTGGTTGCCTGCCAGAACGAGCGCAGCCAGATCAAGAACCGCGCCATTGCCATGAGCATGCTCAAGGCGCGGCTGTACGAGTATTACCGGCGGGAAAAGGAAAAGGAGAACGAGAAATTCGCCCAGGAGAAGAAGGATATTTCCTGGGGGAATCAGATTCGTTCCTATGTGTTTCAGCCCTATACCCTGGTGAAGGATTACCGGACAAAGGTGGAGACGGGCAACATACAGGCGGTAATGGACGGCGATATAGATCCCTTTATTGAGGAGTACCTGCGTTTTGCGTGGAAAAACAATGCCGGGTAAAGGCGGTGTTTTTTTTCTTTTCCTTCTGTTCGCTGCGGGCGGATTCCTTTTTGCCAGGGGGAAACAGGACGAGGCCGAAAAGACGGAGCTGAACACCGAATGGATACTCTGCGTTACCGGTTTCGATATATCCGCCCTGCCCCCGGACAAACGCATTATCGGCGAGGTGATAACGAGAAGTCTCGTGGATACTCTCAAAACGGTGAATCACCGGATTCGTATTTCACCGGAATACGCCTACTATGAAGGTTACGCCTGGTTCAACGAGCGGGCCGCCGCGGCCAGGGCGCTGGCCGCGAAACAGGATGAACGGACGCTGTCCCTTTACCGGGGGGATCCTGACTGGAAGTACAGGCAGAACCTGAAAACCGTTGACGCCGAAATTGTCAAACTCCGTGAAGAACTTGAAAAAAAAGAAAAAGAAATGCCCCTTATTGCCAGGGAGCCGGCGTTCGGCGTTACGGCGGGCAACAGTGAAGGAAATTTTCCCAACGCTCCCAAACAGGGCGGCGAATATTCCTTCTGCCGGAGTCAAAAGGCGGACGCCTTTCTCGCGGGTTCGATAAGCGATTATCACGGCCGTTACTATGTAAGGCTCCGGCTCTACGTGGTGTACACGCGTTCCTTCATTTATGAGGATGATATTATTTTTTCCTCCGATGATACCCAGGCCGCGGTGGATGAGATAGCGGGGCGGCTGACCGCGGCTCTTGCGGGCAGCAAGCCCGCGGCAATCGCGGTTCGCGCGGAACCGGCCGAAACCCTGGTGCTCATCAACAGGAATTTCGCGGGGAGGGGCGACGTGGAAGCCCGTGAACATCCTCCCGGAAAGGTAAACATTTCCCTGTCCGCCGACGATTACAGGCCGGAAACAGTTGAGACGGAGCTTTCGCCGGGCGAGCTTACGGAGCTGCGCATGAGCCTTTTGCCGGTTGAGCTTGCCGATGTAACGATAAGCGCCGTGCCGGGGGATGCCGGCGCTTCGGTGTACCGGGGCGCCATCTATGTCGGCGAAGCGCCGCTTACGCTCAGGCTTCCTGTCAACCAGCTTGATTATATCAACATGGAAGCACCGGGCGGCAAATCCGCGGCGGCGGTTTTCAGGACGCCCCGGACGGCCGCCGATTCGGGCGCCTTTTCTTTCAGGATAAAAATTTCTCCGCCTTCCGGACAGAAACGGGTGGACAGGGCCCGCCGGTGGTATTACTGGGCGTGGGGGGGCACATGGATAAGCGGCATAGCGGCATGGATAAGTTACGGCATGTTTACCACCCAGAGTACCGCGCTTGCGCAGAGTTACAGTATGGATTTTTTTGAAGATACCGAAAGGCTTTGGTACATCAGCATGGGATCCCTTGTTCTGGTCGGAGCCGCGGTGGCGCATGAAATAATCCAGATGGCCAGGTATTTGTATGTCGCCACCGAAGACGCGACGCCGCTGGTCAGATGAATCCGGACCGGCCGGGTGTTGAAAGAGGATCAGCGGGAGGTGAGGGGAAATGGGTTTTGCAGACAGGATAAAAAATTTTTTCGGCCGCGTTCCTTCGCTCTCGGAAGAATTTTTTGATGAGCTTGCGGATCTTCTTGTAGAGGGAGATTTCGGCGCGGCGGAAGCCTTCAGGACGGTGGAACGCCTGCGCGATTGCTGTAAAAGGGAAAGGATTGAATCCCCGGACGGGCTGCGCGCGAAACTCGCGGAACTTCTTGAGGAGATACTGAACTCCGCCGTTCCCGCCGCGGCCCCCGCCGGAAACGCGGCCCTGCCCGGCGGCCTTCCGCCGCCCGGCGGAACGATTTCGGTCATCCTCCTCCTCGGGGTAAACGGAGTGGGGAAAACCACAACCGCCGCGAAACTGGCTTCCCTGTACCGGGACATGTACGGGGGCCGCCCCGTTCTTGCCGCCGCCGACACCTTCCGCGCCGCGGCAATCGATCAGCTGAAAATACACGGCGAAAGACTCGGCATACGGGTTGTCGCCCACCAGTACGGGGGCGATCCCGCGGCGGTTGTCTACGATGCCATTGAGGCCGCCCGGTCCGGCGGCGGGGACCTCGTCATCGCCGATACCGCGGGACGCATGCATACCAAATCGGCCCTGGTTGAAGAGCTCCGGAAGATTGACCGGGTGCTTGAATCCAGGGCTGCTGGCGGGAGCTACATCAAGTACCTCGTCCTTGACGCCACTACCGGCAGGAACGTCCTGGCCCAGGCGGAAATATTCCGCGGCGCCGTTTCACCGGAAGGGGTCATTCTTACCAAATACGATTCCACCGCCAGGGGCGGAGCGGCTTTTTCCCTGGCTTCGGAACTGCGGCTTCCCGTGATCTTTCTCTGCACGGGTGAAA
>JAISND010000061.1 GCA_031276615.1 Treponema sp.
TAATCAGGGCGATGATGTTTTTCCGCGACCGGGGGTCCAGGGCGGCGCTGGGCTCGTCGAGCAGAAGAATCTCCCGCCCCCGGATCAGGATGGACGCGATGGCGGCCCGCTGCTTCTCCCCGCCGGAAAGTTTGTAGGGCGGCCGTTCGGCGATATGTTCGGCGTCTACCAGCTTCAGCGCCCGCATTGCCAGTTCCCGCCCTTTTTCCGGCGGGGTTCCCTTTCCCATAACGCCGAAGGCCACGTCTTCCCAAACCGTGGGCAAAAAGAACTGGTTGTCCGGTTCCTGAAACACTATGCCGGTTCTCCGGGCGCCTTCCTTTTCAAAAACCGAAACGCCGTTTATCCATATCGTGCCGCCGGAAGGCCGCATGCAGGACGCGACAAGCTCCAGCAGGGTCGATTTTCCCGAACCGTTGGCCCCCGCGATACAGAGGCAGCGGCCTTTTTCCACGGAAAAGTTAATGTCATGGAGAACTTCCCGGTTTTTTTCATAAGCGAAGCTCAAGCCTTCTACCTGTAAATGCGCCATAGCGGCCCCCGTCCCGGAACTTTGCCGCAGAGCGACAAACCGCCGGTTTTGTCCAGGTATATCAACAGTATTGAAACAGCGATGGCGGCAAGTAAAATCAGGGTGTCCCGAATCTTCCATGCAAGAATCCTTGTAAGGGGAAAAGCGCCGTCAAATCCCCTTGCCTGCGCCGTACGGCTTATCTTCCGGGAACGGAAAAAAGCGCCCGCAAAGGCCGAGGCGAAAAGCGCCGTGTATGAATGCCATGCCCCCATTGTGGTCTGCCGGGGCCGGCGCAGGCGCATGGACAACACCGCATGAAATATTCTGTCGTACATGACAAACAGATACCTGTAGCTGAGGATCAGCAGGGAAACGAGTTTTGCGTTTATCTTCAGTTTTGTCAGAGCCGGCGCAAGGCCTCCTATGCCGAGGGAGGCAACAAAAAGCATGAAGAAAAGGGACGCGGCGTTTATACGCAGGGCATAAAGCAGGGGCGCCGCCAGGCCGCTTCCGCCCAAGGGCATGGTTATAAAGAGCAGGGCGCAGAACAGGTTAACGGCGGCAAGCCGAAGCAGGACCGTTTTTATGTCCCGGACAAGCGCCGTACCCGCGGCGGCTGTAAGACCCAAAAGCAGAAGGGGATTCGTGATATGGAGAACGGAAAAAATAAAAACGGCGCCCGCCGCCAGACGGCAGCGGGGGTCAATGGACGCAAGGGGATCGTTTTTAAATTCCAGTCTGTCCGGATACATACTGTGGCAGCAAACGCCGCAAAAAAAGCACGCAGAAGGCGGTGATGATTCCCTCCACAACGGCCAGCGGCAGATTTGCCGCGAACATAAGAGCCGCGGTGGAGAAAAGATCCTTCGAGCTGAGAAAAAGGGAAAGGGTTACCAGGGCGGATCCTGTTATTACCGCGGTAAAGCCGGCGGCAAAAGCGGCCGCGGATTCTGCCCCGTCCGCGGGGAGGGGCCGCGGAGACTTGCCCGCCGGGAAAAGACGCCGGACGCCAAAGGCGGAAAGGGCGGCCGTTCCCATAACGGTTGTGTTTATTCCAAGGGAAAGCATTCCCCCAAACTGACAAAGCATAGCCTGGAGCAGCAGGGCGATAAACAGGGCGGGAACTGCGCTCCAGCCGAGCAGAATACCGGCAAGCCCCAGCATGGTTAAATGAATGCTTGACGGGCCCAGCGGGACGTGAACCAGCGAGGCGAGGAAGAGAACGGCGGAAACAAGGGCCGTTTCCGGCAATTTCTGAACCGGCGTTTTCTTCAGGCCCACGCTTATGCCCGCAATGGCCGCGCCCCATCCGGCGGCGACAACCGGCGCGGAAAGAACGCCTTCGCTAATGTGCATATTTTCCGCCTTTTCGGAGACCCGCTTCCCGCCGCCGGCCCGCTTCAGTCCCCCTGCCCAGGACGAAGCTGTAAACCGCGAAGATGTTCAGGACAAGACTCAAGCCAAGGATTACGCGAAAAACAGGAGGCGCGGCGCCGGTTCCGCCGGCATCCCTTACGCTGTTTCCGGAAGCGGCCGCTGTCAATGTTATTTCACCCTTATGCCCCATATCGTCTTCGGCGGTGATCCGCCATTCGCCTTCTTCGTCGGGAACAAAACTGTAGTATCCGTTCCTGTCGGTGATGCTCTGCACAATTTCGGTACTGGGCCCGGAAGGCGCAAATACCCTGATCAGGGCAAAGGACATTTCCTCTCCGGTACTGTACATAAAACGGACAGTTTCGCCCCCGAACCCTGTCGCCCCGGTGGCGACAGAGACTTCCACGCCGTGAGCCGCCAGGATTGCGGGAAGCAGCAGGGCCGCTCCCGACGCAAGAAGAAGACGCCGGTTCATTGCCCGGGAACCGTAAACACGACAATGGAATCGACGTTTTCCACAGTCACATCCGGAACGGCGGAATTCCGGGAATCCCGTACCCTGAGAATCCAGATACCGGGATTGCTGATCCTGAAGGTAATTTCACCGTTCCTGTCGGTGTTCCCCTTCTGTTCATAGGCGTTCATGGTTTTGTAGTCGTAGTAGTCATAGACCGCAAAGACCTCGGCCCCCGAAAGGGGCTGTCCCCGGTAAAGCACGCGGAACCTCGCGTTTCCGCCGGTTTTGTAATTCGCCGGATTTTCGAGGGGAACTATTTCGAGGGTGAATCCCAGAGGGCCGGAGAAAGTTGTATCCCCCGGCTTCGGATTGATATAGGTTTTTGAGAATTTTTCCAGAAAACCGGCCCTCGCCAGGGTCTTGCCGGGATTCGCCTTCCTGGCATCCGCGGGGGTTCCCTCAAAGGAACTGCCGTCGGTAAACCGGGTGGTGTATCCTCCAACCCTGTTGCCCTCTACAATAACAGGGGCATCTCCCTGCAGGTTGAATTCGGTTTCGTACCAAAGCCTGTCGGGGTTTTCTTTGAGGCCAAGCTCTGTCCTCCTGCCACCCTGACGTACCCAAACCTTGTTGTACCGGAGGCCCTCAAGCTCTTCCCCTACAGTGAAGTAGTGGGTGGACAGAACGTACAGGGGAACCTTGTCCCCCGGCTTGAAAGTTTTGTTGTCGGTCATTACAAAAAATTCGTGACTCCACACCGCGCCGCCCAAAACCAGAACAGCGGCCAAAGACAGAAACACCTTTTTCATCTTTTTCTCCTTATGATGAAATGAATGAGTACGGGGCCTTTAAAAGGCCGTTTAAAATGTAAAGGAGTTCATCTCCGGACAGGGAATGTTCCCCTGGGAACAACCCTATTGAGCCTTCATGGATTTAAAACAACGCAAAACAGGAAGCCAGCTTCATGCTGATATGCCAGTATACCAGATTGATTTTTTTTGTCAAGGGTTTGGATCAGGGCCACAGGGTGAGCGCATATAAAGGTGATACCACGCCGGGCGGGGAAAAACAGGGAACGGGACTATTCAGGCCCCGGCGGCAATTGCGCCCCGCCAGGATTTCGCCGGTTGTTTTTGCCGGCACAGGCTCATTTCTTTGCCTTTTCGAGGGCCTTCTCCACGGCCTCGTTAAACTGATCAAAGGCTATGGTGGCGCCGCTTACGGCTTCCACCTTTCCCAGGTCTCCCGTTTCCCGGTAGGTTTTGGCGTATTGCGCCATGGCCCGCACCGCGAGCTGGGCCTTGTCGTAGAAGTCCCGGCTGGAAATTTCCCCGTTTACCTTGCCGTAGTTTTCATCCTTGACGGTTCCGTCTTTCTGCCGGGTGATAAATTGACAGCCGGCAATTCCTCCCGCGATGGTGATCGTCACTTCCCCCCAGGCGCCGGTATCGTCCTCGCCGCTCCTCCCGGTATAGACCCCGTCTTTATACTCCGGTTTCCCGCAGCCGGCCGGCAGCACTGACAGCAGCAGGGCGGCGCAGAACAAAAAACAAAAAGGCCCTTTACCCATAAATCCTCCCCTGTATTATTCGTTTACCGCGATTCGCGCAATCCGTCCGTGTTCCAGCACCACGGTACGCTCCGCGTCCTCCGCCACTTCCGGATCGTGGGTCACCACGATGATGGTGCTGCCCTCCGCGTGGAGCTGTTTGAAAATGTCGATGACGATCTTTTCGTTGGCCTCGTCCAGGTTTCCCGTGGGCTCGTCCGCCAGGATCAGCATGGGGTAGTTGATAAGCGCCCGGGCAATGCAGACCCGCTGCTGCTCCCCGCCGGAAAGCTGGCTGGGAAGGTGCCTGGCACGGGAGGCCAGCCCCACCCGTTCCAGCGCTTCCATCGCCTCCTTCTCGTCGGGCATGCTGTGGTAATACTGGGCCACCATCACGTTTTCCAGGGCGGTCAGGTAATTCACCAGGTGGAACTGCTGGAAGATAAGGCCGATCTTGTCCCGCCTGATGGTGGTAAGGTTCCGGCCGCTCTCCCGGGAAATATTCACGCCGTCCAGAATCACCTCCCCCGCGGAAGGCTTGTCCATGCAGCCGATAATGTTCATCATGGTGGTTTTCCCCGAGCCGGAAGGCCCCATGATGGCAAGCCATTCCCCCTGTTCTACCGTCAGGTTGATATTCCGCAGGGCCTTGAGGCTCCCGTAGACTTTGGAAATATCCTTTAATTCCAGTAAATCCATGTTATTCTCCTCGCAATACGATGGCCGGGTCCACCTCGGTCGCGCTCCGTACCGGGATGATACAGGCAATGCCGGTGATGAGCGCCGATGCCAAAACCGTAACCGGCAGGAGCAGGGGCAGGAAGGCGACGGCCCGGTTAAACACGCTCAGGGCCACCCCCTGGGCAAAAACAAAGCCGAAGATCGCCCCCAAAAGGCCGCCGAGGCCGCCGAGGAAGATTCCCTCCCCGAGGAACTCCGCCGCGAGGCTGTGGTTGGCCGCGCCCAGGGCCTTCCTCAAACCTATCTCGCGCCGCCGTTCCGCCACCACCGCCATCATCGTAGTGGCCACGCAGATCATGATAAGGAGGAGGACGATCACCGTCACCAGATACACCAGGGCCTGGAGTTTGGTAAGCACCGCCCCCTCGGATTCGGTAAGGCGCTTCACCAGCCGGGGGCTTAGGCCCGGAACTTCCGCGCCTATCTTCGCGGCAAGGGCCTCCAGGGTTTCGGCGGGGGCTGAAACGCTGCATTCCACCACGTCGATTCCCCCCTCTCCAATCAGGGCCTCAAAATCTTCCAGGGACATGAACACAAAGGCCTCCTCGGTGCCCCCGGACTGCATGATCCCCGACACGGTAAAATCCCGGCTGAAGGCCTCCCCGGAGGGGCCTGTGCCGGTAAGGGTAAAGCCGTTCCCCGGCAAAAGCCGGATCCTGTCCGCCACCTCCTGGCCGATCAGGGCTTCCCCGGCGGCTTCGGGCCAGCGGCCCGAGACAAACCAGTAGGGGCTTGTTTTCCGGACCTCCTCCAGAAGGGTTCCCGCTGCCATAAAGGGCTGCTCGTTGATCTTCGCCATCCGGTAGCGGTAGGGCGCGGCGCCGACAAGGTCCGCCGGGGGCAGGAGGGACAGCGCGGCCTCCACCGTATCCGCTCCCATGGCCGCCTCGTTTCCCCCGGGAACCAGCACAAAATTCGTCCCGTAAGACCGGAACTCCTGGCCCATCTGCCGGGGTATGTCGTAGTAGATGGTGATAAGCCCGGCGAGAATGGTCGCCCCGATTGCCACCGCCAGGAGGGCCACGATCATCCGGGAACGGCGGCGGAGCAGGGAGCTTACCACCATCTTCACGTAAAAGCGCTGCCTGTTCATACAACGCCTCCTTTACCGGCCATGCAGCACCTCCGCGGGCCGCAGGGAGAGAAGCAGCCGGATGGAGGGGATGCTTCCCGCCATTGTTACCAGAAATACCAGAACCGCCACCAGGGGTATCACCATTGGTTTGATGTCGATGGCGGAACCAAAAACCGACTGGCCGATTATCCGGGCAAAGCCAAGCCCCGCGAAGTAGCCGCCGGTTCCGCCCGCGACGCCGGTGATGAGAATTTCCGCCAGCACCCGGTCGGAGATGGCGCCGTCGTCAGCCCCCACCGCCTGGAGGAGACCTATCTCGGCGGCCCGTTCCATCACCCCCGCGGTAACCAGGTTGGAGAGTCCCAGGGCGGAACCGGCCAACCTCACAACGGTGCTGAGGAGCATGAGAAGCTGGGTCTTTTCCAGAATGGCGCCTTCGGATTCCGCCACCTGCCGGATGGGCTTGGAAACCGCGCCGGTAATCACCTCGTCGATCTGGTAGCAGATGGCGCTCACGTAGGCCGTACAGTACCAGGTTTCCCATTCCTTGATGGAAAGGCTCCGGGGATCCTGGGCCGCCCGGCGGGAAAGCTCGTTGTCCGGGGTGGTAAGGGCGCTTACCTCCACCCGGCTCACCAGTCCCGGCCTGTCAAGCAGTTCCTGGGCGCTTGCCAGGGGAAGGTAAAATTCCCCGTCCTCGGCGCCGCCCGCGCTGAATACCCCCGCCACCGTAAATTCCCGGCTTTTCGTTCCGCCCCGCGCAGCGCCGGTTTGGGAAGCGCCGGTCTGAAAAACCACCGTGTCCCCCGGCTCAAGACCGTATTTTTTCGCCGCCGCTTCCCCGACCATCACCGCGCCTGAATCGTCGTCGTCAGGCCAGCGGCCCCGCAGATCCCACCAGCTTTTAAGGTTCCTCATCCCCGTATCAAGCGCTTCCCCGGTAGGCAGTTCCAGGTGCCGCGCAAACCAGGTCCCGGCAATCTTCACCTCTTCCCCCCCGGCCGGACCCGAAACAAGCCGGACCCGGGCGTTGAGATAGGGGGTAAAATCCACTATGTTAAAGGCCCAGAAAATGGTTTTGATGTTTCCCAGTTCGTCCTCGCGGAGGTACTTGTCCGAAACCCCGGAACCTTCGCTTACCCCGTAGAGATCGTCCAGGAGGGAAGCCCCCCGGGGCAGCACGTTGATATTGGCCCCGTAGGTTTTCAGTTCCTGGTTCACCTTGTCCCCCACGTCGAGCATCACGTTCAGCATGGCCGTCGCCAGGGAGGCCCCCAGGGCGACGGTAAAAGCCACCATCAGCATCTTTCCCTTCTGCCTGAAGAGAGCTCCCCGTACCATTCTCCAAAACATCCCTGTCCCCCTAATGAAATCTGGTTTTTTCGTTTTCCAGGTTTGCCGTTTCTATCACCATTGACCCGCTCCGCAGGGTATAGGCCAGGGGAACGGGATTGCAGCCCCCCTTGAAGCCGATGGTGGAGATGTTCATCACCACGTCGCAGAGCCGGCAGATGACTTCGTTTTTCCGCTCATAGTAGCCCGTGGGGCCGCAGATGTCGCAGGCGTCAAGCCCCACCCCGTAGGCCGCGGCGTTTTTTTTGATCACGATGAAGCGCACCCCGGTACTGTCCGAGGCGGTATAGACAAAACGGTGAAGGTGGCCGTCCTCCACCTGGCTGACGGGGATGAGAATCTCGTCCCCCGCGACGGTCATGGGTTCCGCCGGGGAAAGTTCCACCCCCCGCCCGGTGTAGTCCCTGATGACCGTAACGGCCAAAACTGAAAAGGCAAACCCCAGCGCCACGGTAAAACACCAGCGCCGGTTTGCCCGGAGGCCGGCCCGTATCTTCCTGCCCTCGGCGGGATTTTTCCCGGCGGGCGGGCGTCCAAGACCGCCGGCGAACAGGATAAGGGGAAGCAGAAAACCCGTCCCCATAAGCAGGTAGAGAAAAACAATATTGTTATTGACCGCCGCGATGATGATCCGGAAGATCCAGCGGATCATGGGGATGATGCGCCGGGCCAGGAGGAACTGCACGATGACGATCGCCTGATTGCAGATATTTACGAGAAGGGCAATGGTAAGCAGAACCTTCAAAAGCCTGGGGTCCGTCTCCCGGCCGGTTTTGTACAGGGCCAGGGCGCTGAGCGTAACCACCAGCAGCCCCAGGGTAAAACCGATGAGCTTGAACAGGAAATCGGTGCTGACTATGCTTTCCCCGGCCAGGGCAAATTCCGCGGGATAGAGAAAAACGGCGGGCAGGGCGTAGAGCAGCAGCGCCGCCATAAGGAAAGCCCTTGTCCAGCCGGGAAGGGCCTCCGCCAGGGAAGGCCGCTTTTTCAGAAAGGGTATTTTCCCCAGGGGTTTTTGCGGTATTCCCCACAAAAAAAGAACGGAGAGAATTCCGGACAGGAGGGCGAAAAACAGAATCCAGGTGTTAAAAAAACCCCGGTGGATAAGGGCGGTGGTCCGGCGCAGTACCGCGATCACAAGGGCCGCTCCCGCGCCGGCGGCGCAGCCCCGGAGGGCCGTCCGCTTCCGGTTCTCGCCGCCTTCCCTGTCCAATACAGCCCACAGCAGGGCTGTCAGTATCCCGGTACCCGACAGATTCTCGATCACCTGGATGAGGTATCTCAGCATGCTGTTCCTTTCTTCAAAATAGTGAAAAAATGAAGAGCGGGGGAAGCGGGGTAATAACTTCACCGCCTTTAGCCTGCTCCCGCTCCACCCTTCACTTTTCAACAGGGCCGCTTTTCCAAAATCATGGTCCTTCCGGATCAGCGGATTTTGAAAAAGCCTCTATAAGATTTGTCCGTGAACCCGGTTCCCGGACAAATCCGTTCTGTTACCAGGCCGGGCCGGCGTAGTCTACCGTCCACTCCGCCTTCAGGGGCGCGCCCCAGAACCTGCCGGGAACTCCGGTTTCCTGATCCACGTGGAGCACGTAACCCTGGGCCTCGGGGTTCTGGATGAAGAACCGTACCGTGTAGGTCCCCGGTCCGCCGGAGCCGGGCAGTTTGACATTGGCGCCGTAGTGGGGGCCGTCGCTGGCGTTCATGGGCATGAAGGTGCCCTCAACCTTTTCCCCGGTAGATCGGACAATCTCGTAGCTGACCGTCAGGTTGGGCACAAAGTCCCCCACCCCGTAGCCAAGATCGTTTTCCAGGGCGGAAATATCCGCTTCCATGTGCATGTCCGACTGGGACGCGGGAAGCCCCGCGGCGGCGGGAAGCATGTCCACGGGCTGGAAATAAACTCCCGCCACGTTGAGGGGGCCCAGCTCAAAATCGTCCCCCAGGGGGAATTCCTCAAAGCCGGCGGCCTCGCCGGGGTTTACCGTGCTCTCGGGGCGTGTTCCGCCCTGCTGTCCGCCGCCGGCAAAGGCCGCGGAAGCGCACGCCGCAATCAAAAGAAGTACCATCAGATTTCTGATTTTCATTGTACCACTCCTTGTAAATTATTCTCATGGTCTTAAGACCTTGAGTTGTTACCCAAAATATTCACACAGGCGAAGGCTGTTACGCCGCCGCCGCGGGTTTCATCCGTTTTCCCCGCCGGAACTGGATTATAAAGGTGAAAACCGTAAGCCCCAGCAGCGCAATCTGGGGGACAAGGGTTTCCAGGGTGGGATAGATCCCCAGAATGTCAACGGAAATACCTCCGGGTATCGGGGTAACGGGGATCACGTTCCCTTCCTGAAGCTCCTTGACGCCGTTACCCGCAAAGGTAATGGACATGACAAAAAGCAGGATGCTCGTACCCAGGAAAAAGGGCTTCAGGGGGATACGGATGCTTAAAGCCCGGATCAAAATGTAGACGACCACCAGGGCGGCCGCGCCCACTCCCAGTCCCGCCCAGATCATGTTGAGGTAAGTCCGGGTATTGGCCAGAAGCGCCTGGTAGAAGAGTATCGTCTCGGCCCCCTCCCGGAAAACCGCCAGGAAGGCGGCAAAGGCCAGGGAAAACACGCTGCCCCGGGCCAGGGAAGCCTGCACTTTACCTTCGATGTAATTGGACCACGCTTCCGCCTCGGCCTTGGAAACCATCCAGTTGCTGACGTAAAAAAGCACCGCCACCGCCAGCAGCATGGTAGCCCCTTCGATGATTTCCTGGTTCTGCCCCCCGGCAACGCTGGTTATCCGGTTCAGTACCCAGGCCATGACAACGCTTACCCCCAGGGCGATAAGGGAACCCCAATACACCGGGGGGGTACTCTTCCGGTTGCCGCTTTTGACGAGGTAGGCGATGATGGCCCCCACGATGAGGATGGCCTCGAAGCCCTCCCGGAGGATAATCAGCAGCGAACCCAGAAACACCCCCAGGGCGCTCTCCACCCTGCTGTCCAGCGCGGCCGCGTCCTCCCTGAGGTAGGCCGCCAGGATGTCAAGGCTTTCCTTCACCGCCGGATCGGCGTCGCCCCGGTTTATGGCCTTCTTGGCGGCGCTGAACTGGTATTCCACCGTGCTGGCCCGCTCGCCGGAAATACGGGTCAGCACGATCTTCTCAAAGCCGAGTTTCTCGTAATATTGAAAATAAGCGACATCCACCTCATCCTTGGCGCCCCGCGCGTTCCCCGCAAGGTAAAGCTCGTAGGCCTTTTCCAGATGGACGGCCATTTCCTCCGCGGTTTTGGTCCAGTTTACCGTTACCGCCGCGGGCTCCTCCTTCCCGTCAAGCCGCCGCGCGGTTACCGAGAGAAGGTGGTTAAGCTGGTTAAAATCATCCCGTATTTCCTTTTGGGACTTGCCGGTGTCCAGGGAGGTTTTGACGTAGTCAAACCATTCGTCTATGTTGTCCGCCCGGGCGCCGGAAACAAGGGACCGGACATTTTGCTCGAAGTCTCCCCGGTAGTGTTCCGCGTAGGCCCTGTCTATCCGCTCCCGCGCCCCCTCAATATCGCCGGCCACAAAGCAGTAATAGGCATCGCTCAGGACAAGGCGCATTTCCCGTTCCTTCCCTTCCCAGTACCCGGCGTCGGCAGACACCGGCAATGAAACCAGGGAAAGGCACAACAGGGCCAGGACGGGGAAAGCTATCCTTTTACGCAATTTCGGACCTCCTAGTTAGCTTAAACTAACAAGAAAAAGATAGCATAAACAAACTTTTGTGTCAATAGAGTTTGCGGAATATAACAGGGCACCGGCGTTGCTTTCTGAACGCCAAAATTTCCTCGAAATCCAGCCGTTTTAAAGACAAGACTAACCAGGGCGCGCAAAGGATACCGCAAGCGCCGATTCTTCCTTCCTTCGCGCGCCTTCGTGTACCTTTGTGGTTGAATTTCTTCAATAGAGAGGTTTTCCCAAAACTGAAGTTTTGGGAAAGCAACCTTAAAGATCGCAGTTTTGCAAGGGTGAAAACCTGAAAGTCATCCCGCCTTGCGGTGTCCCTTGTTCTTTCTGGCTTACTACACCGTCCGCCATTACTCCGCTCTTGAGGAACTTCTTTATCAAACCTCTCACTGCTTCATCTTTCACCGTCTCCCTCACCATCTTTATCAGCAGGTCGTGATTTACCATATCGAAGTATTTCTCTCTGTTTTTCTCTCATGGTTAACCCCATTGGGACGCCCTCCATTCGGCATCCTCATTATAATTTGGGTAACATTTTCAATGAGGCAATGCGCGAACTTGACATCCGGGGAAATTGCTTTTATCCTTGCTGTATGACGCAATCGCTTGAAGATTACCTTGAAATGGTCAGTTTCCTTTCGGATGAAGGAGAGGTTCGGGTAACAGACATAGCTTCGCGGCTGGGGGTTTCAAAGCCCTCGGTACTTACGGCGTTGCGCACCCTTGCGGGGCAGGGGCTTCTTGAGCACGAGCGTTACCGGACCGTAAACCTTACCAAAAAAGGCAGCATTCAGGCCGCGGAGATTCGGGAGCGGCATGATTTTCTTACCTCCTTTCTGCAGGAAATTGTGGGGGTAAGTCCCGCCATCGCCGAAAAGGACGCCTGCAAAATGGAGCATCTTCTTTCGGAGGAAACCCTGAAAAAAATGCGCTCCCTGGTCAAGGCAAAGAAGAAAGCCTGACAAACCCTTCGTTTGAAGCCTACTATCAAAAAATTTACGGGGAACGCTGGGAGGGCTTCAGGGAGAGTCTCCTCGCTGGAGCCCCCTCCTTTCCGTTTTCGGAAGGACTTAAAACCCCCTACTTTCTGGACTACGCCTCGGTTCTCGCGGCCCGCTCCCTGCGCCTGCCGGACGGGGCCGCGGATGCCGGCGGCTGCGGCGCGGAGGAGGAATCGGGAGGGCTTGTCCTTGACGCCTGTGCTGCGCCGGGCGGGAAAAGCCTGGTTATCGCCGCGGCCCTGCCGGCCTCCCTGCGCCTCCTTTCCAACGAGGTTTCGGCCGCCAGGCGGCGCAGACTCGCGGAGGTTCTGGACAGGCACCTTGACGGGGAAAAGCGCGGCCGGGTAACCGTTTCCGGCTTTGACGCGGCGGCGCAGGGCAGGCGGAAAAGCGAACATGGCCGCTTCGCCGCCATTCTCCTTGACGCGCCCTGTTCAAGCGAGGCCCATGTGCTCAAAGACCCGAAGGCCCTTGGGGCATGGACGCCGGCCCGTCCCCGCTTCCTGCGCGGGAGGCAGTGGGCGCTCCTCTCCTCGGCCTTTCTGCTGCTCAAGCCGGGAGGCTCCCTGGTCTACGCCACCTGCGCCCTCGATGGCGCAGAAAACGACGGCGTAGCCCGGCGGCTCCCCGAAAAATACGGGGACGATGCGATCCTTGACCCGCCCGGTTTTTCCGAGGGGGAGGCTACCGAATTCGGAAGGATAATCCTGCCGGACAGGGACGGCGGCCGGGGGCCCATGTATGTGGCGCGTTTCAGGAAAAGGGGTCCGGCGGGGATCGCTGCGCACACGTAAAAACCGGCCGATCCGTCCGGGTTTTCAGAGGCTCCCATTTCACCGCGACGCTAACAGTTCCCAAATGTCACTTCCCCGCACCGTCCCGGAAATTGTACCATTACCCGTACAGGATGACACGAAGCAACACCAGGATGTCGCACGGTGACCGCCCTTCCTTTTGCCCATGCGGAGCTTTCTGCCGGGCGTGTGCTGCCTTGTTGCGTGAACAGCCCCTGCCGGGGCTGCGGTTAATGCGCCCCGCGGGGACGCCGTGCCCGTACCTTGGCTCT
>JAISND010000071.1 GCA_031276615.1 Treponema sp.
AAGATGGGAAGCTGCAGGGGGAAGCGGGCCTGCTTTTTTGAGCCGAGGATCCGGTAATCAATAAAGACCACGGCATTTGTCACGATGTTTTCCGTAAGGTCAAGGATGGACTCGTTAAACAGGGCGGTCAGCGGCGCCTCGGCCTGTTCCCCCGGAGCAAGGCGCGGAATATTCGCAAATACCACCGGCCGGTTCATATAACGCTCAAGATAGAAGGAAAGGCTCAGATCCGTAACCGCGTTGGATTCGTTATTGGTAATCCGCACCGCGGCAAGGGGGTGGGTTTCATACCACGCGTAGGATACGGGAAATACCCGTTCCTGCCGTGTTTTTTCTCCCCTCACGCGGCTTTCGCGCGCCAGAATCCGGGTCAGATTAAAACCCACCCCCGCCCCGGCGGAAACGCTGGTCAGCGGGGGGTTGTTGTTATACCAGGTGTATCCGCCGAAGGCATAGAGGAAGATATAGGGGGAAAGGCGGAATTCTCCCGAAAGCGCGCCGCCCAGCCGCCCCAGGGTTTCGGGCTGGTTGTTCCAGGTCATCCGGTATATGCCGATACTTCCTCCCGCCTTCAGGCTGAAACGGTCGCTGAAGGCGTACTGGAAAAAAGGACCCCCGCCGCCCTCAAGGAACGAAACATTCGAACCGTCCGCCACCGGCAGGCTGGAGTAGCTTCCGCCAATTTCCACCCCAAGCCAGGGGAGGAAGGCCCAGCCGAATTCCATAAAGCCGCCCATTCCTGTTTTAAAATTGTCGTTTCCCAGGGGAACCGCCGCGCCCGGCGCCGCCCGCAAAGAAAAATCCCACTGCCCAAAAGCCGGCGTCAGGATGAAAAAAAGAAAAACGGGGAAGCAGAAAATTTTTCGCATGGGTTCATTCTCTTTCCCGAAGCGGAATTTGTTCCAGCCCCCGCAGCGCGGCCCGGTTGTCCGGCAGCAGCCGCAGGGCCTGGTTAAACCACCGCCGGGCCGCCGCAAAATCGTTTTCCAGCATCGCCGCATTCCCCCGGTTGATCATGGCCTGCGCCGACCCCATGCCGGCGGCCCCTTCGTACGCGGTTTTCGCGGCGGCCATGTTCCCCGCGCGGATGTGCAGGTTGCCGAGCCGGTTGTAGAGCGCCGCGAGAGCCGGCCCCGCCGCGCCCCCGCGGATTTGGCTGTTCACCGAAGCGACAAGCGGCTGTATTTCAGCGGCGATATACGCGTCCAGCGCCTTTTCCACATTGGCGTCGAAACTCTTCGCGTCCGGCATGACAATCCGCACGCCCAGGGCGGGGAAAGGAACCGGCGGATAGACGGTCCAGGCATCCTGCAGGATGATAAAATCGGCGCCCTCTTCCGCCCCGATCCGGCCAAGCCTGTCCACGGCGGCCTTCCAGCTTCTGATAAAGCCTTCGTTAAAGGCCGACATGGACAGGGGCAGCCAAACTTCATCATTGACGATCAAAAGATTTTCCATGTTGCTGAAGAAGCTCTCCGCTGTTTCCCCGGTAATTCCCAGGGAAACGGCGATGATAAAATCATCGGCCAGGGGGATAAAGGCGGAGGGGATTCCCGAGGCTTCCAGCGCCGCCGAGCAGGCCAGACCGATGTCGGCGGCGGAACCCGAACGGTAGGCCAGGGTCTGGGCAGGGTACTGCATATCTTCCACGCCGCCGGAGGGGGAAAAATTGGGGGAAGCATGTTCTTCCGCGCGCAGGCCCGCGGCCAGGAGGCCCTCGAAAAGCCAGACGGCGGACTGCATGTTCCGGTTCAGGCCCGTCCGGCTTTTCAGCCGCGCCATGCCGGTAATATGTTTTGAGTATTCCAGAAGCTCCGGCGCCGTGGGGGACACCAGGGCCGCAAGGGCGCGTGTATCCCCGGCGGGGAAACTGTTGCGGTGGGCTATCTGCAGAACTGCGCTTTGAACCGATTCCCGCTTTGCCCCCAGAAAGCTGTAGCGTATAACGACTTCCCCGGCAATCCGCCCGTTTTCCGTAAAGTCAATAATCTTCGGAGAAAAATCCGCGTACAGGGGAACCGACTCCCGCCGTTCCCGGGCGATGAAAGGAACGACGCCGCAGATAAATTCCGAGGACGTGTAATCTCCCGCCCGGAAACTTACCTCTACGTTCCGGATCTCTGCGCTTTCATGGTTGACAATGGTCAGGACTCCCGTCCGGGCCTGCTGGTAAAGGGACAGAAACAGGGGATACACCGCGTCGTCCTGTATAAACTCGATCCCTATTCCGGAAGCGGTCCGTCCTATGTCGAAATTAAACTGGGCGGCAAGCCCCGCGTACATTCCCGAATACAGGGTTCCCCCGTAATGATTTTTGTAGCGGCCGTATCCCCCCCTTGCCGAAAGAATAAAGGAAGGGCTGAACCGGAAACCCAGATCCCCGCCGGCCCGGAACCAGAGGTCGCCGGAAGTTACGTTAGGTGAAACGCCCTGATACCAGCCCACCGCGGCGTCCGCCCGGAGAAAAATCCGGGACAGAAGAAAATAATGCAGGCCCAGCGTTCCCCCGGCGGAATAGAGATGCAGACCCCCGTCGGTGTTCTGCCCCAGGGGAGCGTAGGCATAGCCCCCTTCGGCGCCGATGCTGCAGCCCAGCCCTGAAAACCCCCGGGGGATGAAGCCGGAGAAATTGAGATCGAGGCCCAGGTTCCCGCCGCCGCCGGGGATAAAATATTCGGCCCTGTCCCCCATCGGGAGGTATACAAAGCCCCCCGGCCGGACATCAAAATCCAGCGCGGCACCCGAAGCCGCGGCCGCCAAAAAAAGAACCAGGGCCGCGAAAAACCGCGGACACCCTCCCCCGCGCGTTTCTGTCATGCCGGACTCCCCAATACGTACCGCTTCATGCTAACATTGACGGTTTTAGATTGATAATTGATCAAAAAACAGGTATCATCAGTAAAGG
>JAISND010000097.1 GCA_031276615.1 Treponema sp.
GACAGCACGGCCAGCTCCGGGGCGTAAAGCAGGCAGTCGAAAAGATCCCACTCGCTGCCCCGGCGGGGGCTTTTCCGGCGGTACAGGCGTTCACCCTTTTCGTCAAAAACCTCGATGTATTTGTTGATCACAATGGGGTGGATAATTTTGACCCTGCCGAGGGCGGAAAATTTCCGCAGTTTCTTTTTCAGGGGGCCAAAACTGCCGGTCTGGACCTCAATAAACACCCCCTCGCCGTTGATGCCGTCGGCCACGAAGCCCCCAACCGTTTCCTCGGTCCGGCCGGCGCCGGCATAGCGGAATTTCAGCGTCCGGTGAAGGCTGCTTTCCCGTTCGGTGCCGATGGAATGGCGGCCTGCGGCCTGCCGCGAAGGGCCTTTGCCGCCCGCGTTTTTTGTACCCGCGCCCTGTTTCGGCCGGCGTCCGCCTCCTTTTTCCGGAGGCTTTCCGGCGCCTTTAGCGGACGTAGGGGGCAAGCTCTTCCGCACCGAGGAGTTCCAGAAAATGAAAGGTTTCGTTCCCGCCCCTGTTTTCGCTGGTCGTTATTTTGGCCACCCGGAAGGCGATCATTTTGTTGGTGGGAAGGGGCATGGAAAGGTGATTGCCGTTGATATCCACAATATCATTTATGGGGAGTCTTCCGTTTATTTCCTGTACGTCTCCCTCGGGAAACACGATAAAAAACTCGTTTGTGAACATGGGAAAATAATAATAAATGTCAAAAACCCTTGCAATACGGAATTTTTGGGGCCTTATAAACACACGTATAGGGAAAAAGGGAATTTTTTTTTACTATTTATAATTTTTTCCGTTTTTAGCCCTTGATCGACGATGGGAAACACAGGATAATAATTTTGTGGGATTTAGTGTCAAATAAGTAAATTTTAGGGAAAAAGGTGGGAATAGAACTTAGGACCGGAACATTTCCCGGAACGCTTGACGAAAAAGGACGGGTTAGCATCCCGGCGCGTCTCAGGGAATGGTATTCGGGGGAACTTATCATCACCCGCGGGGGTTACCGGCCCTGCGCCCAGCTGATGACTCCACAGGTCTGGGAACGATATTCAAAGAAGCTTATGAATTTCGGGGCGGTGGACGAGGATGAGTACGAGCTTATCCAGCACCTGTACATCCATTCCGCCCAGGTGGTGGAACTGGACAAGTCGGGGCGCGTTCCGATACCCGCGGATACGCGAAAATGGGCCGGCCTGACCAGGGAGTGCCTTGTTATCAGCGCCGAAAATCACCTGGAGATTTGGGATTACGAGGGTTACTACGCCTACCTGAACGAGAACAGGGCAAGGGCGCAGGAAGCCATAAAGAAGATGGGCGCCGTAAGGCTCTTTAAAACAGACGAAAACGGGCCGGAATAGGACATGGATTTTGTTCATACGCCGGTTTTGCTGGAGGAAACCGTCAGGTACCTCGGGCCGCGTTCGGCCGGGGAGCTTATGGTAGACGCCACGATGGGGGAGGGGGGACACAGTTACGCTTTTCTGTCCCGGTTCCCCGATTTGAGGCTCATCGGGATTGACGCGGACCGCGTCATACAGGACAGGGCGAGGGAACGGCTTAAGGAATTCGGGGGCAGGGTGCATTTTTACACGGGCTGGTCCCAGTCTTTTTTTGCCGGATACCCCGCCGAGCTGAAGCGGCCGGATACCATTCTGGCCGACCTTGGGGTAAGCCTTTTTCACTATGAAAAGAGCGGCCGGGGCTTCAGTTTCAGGAAGGATGAGGAGTTGGACATGAGACTGGACACTTCGGACGGCCTTTCCGCCGCGGAACTTCTGGCGCGGCTGCCGGAAAAGGAGCTGGCCGATCTCCTGTACAACAACGCGGGGGAACGCTATTCCCGGCGCATCGCCCGGGCCATAGTTGAGCGGCGGCGGCACGGCGCCGTCAAAAGAGCCGCCGACCTTGCCGAATTGATTGAAGGGGCGGTACCGGCCCCGTACCGGCGCGGGCCCGTGCATCCGGCGACAAAGTCGTTCCAGGCCCTGCGCGCCGCCGTTAACGGGGAGCTTTCGCGGCTTCCCGATCTCCTTGAGGGCGCCTTCAGGATTCTCGAGCCGGGGGGGAGGCTCGGAATCATCTCTTTCCACTCTCTGGAGGACAGGATAGTAAAAAATTTCTTCAGGGAGAAGAACAGAAACTGTACCTGCCCTCCGGAAGCGCCGATATGTAAGTGTGAAGGACGAAGGTCGGTTAACATACTGACCCGGAAGGGCGTTGTTCCCGGCGCCGCCGAAACCGGGCAAAACCCGCGGTCCCGGAGCGCCCGGCTGCGGGTAGGGGAAAAAGTTCTGGACGAGGATGGGCAGTGATGAAGCGGTATCTTTTTTTGTATTTTATGGTCTTAACCATCCCGCTTTTTCTGGGTTTCAACGCCTGGCAGTCAAACCGCTACATCGGCCTTCAGCGGGAAATCAAACGCCTTGAAGAGGCCCAGGCCGAATGGGTGGAGAGCAACAGGCGGCTTATCGCGGGCATTGCCGTGCTTTCATCTCCGGAACGGATAGAGCATATTGCCCGGCAGGATCTGGGACTGAGCAAGAAAAAACCTGAGGACGTGCTTCAGGTAAAAATAGGGGAGGGGAAGGGGCGTGGTCTCTGAAAATTTGCTCATGGATTTCGCGTCGCTGTCCCGCTCTCTCGGGGCCCGGCGCCTTTCCTTCGGCGGAGATTCCGCGCCGGACGGCCTGTCCGGCTTTTCCTCGGTAAGCGTTGATTCAAGAACGGTAAAACCCGGCGCGCTTTTCGCGGCCCTTGCCGGGGAAAAGAGCGACGGCCACGGTTTCGTGGAAGCGGCCTTTGAAAAGGGCGCGGCCGGCGCCCTCGTGGATTCGGCCAAGCTGGAAAAATTCAGGCTCGCGGAACTGGCGAAATCGATGGGCAGGGATCTGCTGGTCGTGGACAATACCCTGCGGGGACTCCAGCAAAGCGCCCGGCTTTACCTTGAAAAATTTCCCCGGCTTGTAAGGGTGGGCATTACCGGTTCCTCCGGAAAAACAACCACCAAAGAGATTGCCGCGGCCATTATCGGTTCGGAAAAAAACACGGTGATGAATCCGGGGAATCTCAATTCGGAAACGGGGCTTCCCCTTTCGGCCTTTGAAGTGCGCGCCGGCCACGAGGTGGGAATCTTTGAACTGGGCATGAACAGAAGGGGGGAGATTGCGGAACTTGCCGCGGTACTCAAGCCAAACATCGCCCTCATCACAAACATAGGTTCCGCCCATATCGGAATTCTCGGATCAAAGCGGGCGATTGCTGAGGAGAAGAAAAATATTTTTTCCTGCTTTACGGGAAACGAGACTGCCCTGATCCCGGACGGGGATGAGTACCGCGATTTTCTTGCGCGGGGGGTGAAGGGACGGATCGTTTTTTACGGAGACAGGTCTTTCGGGGAACTTGGCGGGACAAGAAGCCTGGGGCTCGGGGGAACGGAAATCCGCTGGAACGGCGAGGCTGTCCGCTTTGCCCTGCCGGGCAGGCACAACCTTGCCGACGCCCTGGCCGCCCTGGCCATTGCCCGCGAAATTCCGGTCGGCGGCCGCGCCGTGAAACGGGGACTTGAGACGGTTAGGCCCCTTTTCGGCAGGAGCGAGATTCTCGAAGGCCCGGTGACGCTGGTCCGGGACTGCTACAACGCGAATCCCGAATCCGTGGAACAGGCCCTGGCCTTCTGCGACAGCCTTGACTGGCCGGGCAGGCGGATCTACGTCATCGGCGACATGCTTGAACTGGGGAGCAGCTCACGGGAGGCCCACGAACGGATTGGCGGAATTCTGGCGGCCTCAAAGGCGGATCTGGTATTCCTCTACGGGAAGGAAACGGCGGCCGCGATGGGCGCGGCGGGCGCCGCGCCTGGCGCGCCGGTTTTCCGGCATTACACGGAGATGCCGGAACTTGCCGCCGCCCTGAATTCCCTTGCGCGCCGGGGCGATGTGGTCCTGCTTAAAGGTTCCAGGGGCTGCGCCCTGGAGAAGCTGGCGGACGGGCTCACCGGCGGCGGGGCCGGTGATTTAATGGCGCATAACGATGCCGGGCCGCCGGCGGACAGAGGGGGGCTTCGTTAGATGTTTCTGAAATTTGTTTACCCCCTGGTAAAATACTTCACGCCCTTTAACGTATTCCTGTACCTTACCTTCCGGGGCGCCTACGCGGCCCTGACCACCCTTTTCATCTGTTTTGTTTTCGGGAACCGCATTATCGAAGTCCT
>JAISND010000152.1 GCA_031276615.1 Treponema sp.
ACGGATTTTTTGCCGGCGCTGCGGCGCTCGGCCTCAAGGCGGCGCTCCTCGCCGCGTCCGATCCCTTTGCGGCGCCCGGAACGGCGGTCTTCGTTTTTGCCTATCCCCTCTGCGGCAGATTCGGCGCCGCCCTCGTTCCCCGCATAGCGCCCCCGGTAAATCCCGGCAGCCTGGGCGCGCTGGCAAAGGAATCCAGTGCCCGCCGCTGCGCCGGCGGAATGACAGCTGCCCTGCTGCTCTGGGCTTTCACCGGCGGGGGGCTGGCCTGCCTTGCCGGCGCTGCGGGCCTGGTTCCGGGCGCGGGCGGCGCCTTCGCGCCGGCGGGCGCGGCCGCGGAAATGGCCGCCGCGGCGGCTCTTGTCCCCGCGGCCGCGGGTCTTGCGGCGGCGGTGTTCCTGCTCTGTCCCCTGACCGCTTTTTTCTACGCCCGGCTTTACGCAAAATCGCTGGGCGGCTACACCGGAGACGCTATGGGCGCGGCGGTGGAAACCGCTGAAATTCTGTCCCTCGCCGCGATTCTTGCCGCATTGCGTATATGAATGCAGTCGCGGCTGATGTTCATTCCGTTTTTTAATGATAATAGAGGTTTTCCCAAAACTGAAATTTTGGGACAGGCTCAATAGACTTGTTCAATAGCCCGGTTGGCGCCTCACTCAAATTCCCTTGCCAGTTCGCCTTCGTTCTCAATTACCTGTTCAATGCCGTCGTCAAAGGTCACGGTAATCGTGGGGTTCTTGACAAGGCCGTCCAGGTGGATAAGACAGGGCGCGTCCTCGTCGTAGTTCATGCCGATTGCGAAGTGACAGGTACGAAAGGCCTTTTCGTCCTCGAGCATATTGCCCGTTATGCGCGCCCTGGGGTTAAGGCCGATGCCCAGCTCGCCGATGTTGCGGGCGTTACGGGCATAGATTTCGCCGGCGCCTGCGGGGAGTTTGCCGGTCTTTTCAAATTCGCGGGCGCCGGTTTCGGCCGCTTCGATGCTTGCCCTGAGGCGCCCTGCCTCTCCGGCGCCGTGGATTTCCTTCACGAAGCCCTTCTCCACAACGCAGTCAATGGGCTCGCGGATAATGATGTCCCCCCCGTTGACGCTGATGGAACCGTCAAAACTGATCCGCCCCCGGGCCGTTCCGTTTTGGGGGCTGATAAAGGTTTCACCCGCGGGAAGGTTGCCGCCGGAACCGCCCAGGGAAAAATCCCCGTCATCGGATTTCGCCTTTCTGCCGCGAAGCCCTATCGTAATATCCGTGCCGCCCGGCGCGCGTACATGCACGGACACCGCCCGGTCAAGCGCCCCGGCAATGGCCGCGCAGCGGCGCTTCAGTTCCGCGTAATCTATCGGCACCGTGCGGACAAAGGAATCCACCGTTGTCGAGGGCGACCAGAAGGATCGGCAGCTTTTTTCCCCGCGCCTCTGCAGGTGAAAAATATGATCGTATTTGAGGCCCTCATATTCATAGGGTGAGGCGATTCCCTTTGGGTCTTTCCCCAGCTTCCCGGCGCTGAGGGAAATAACCACTTCCGGCTTTGCGCCGAAGGCGGCAAGAACCGCGGGTTCGGCAAAATCGAACTGGACTTTGAGAGGCTGGAACACCAGAACCGGCCGCCCGCCCGCGTCAAGGCTTGCGTCATAGAGGGCTTCCGCAATGGCAGCCACATCCGCGGCGGGATTGGTAATGATAAGAACCTGTTCGCCTTCTTTTACCCGGAGCGACGTTTCAACCGCGATACGGGCGGCTTCACGAAGCTGGCTGATCTCGCGGGCCATCTTTGCCTCGAAGATGGGACGCGCCTCGTCAAGCTGGTGATTCCGTTTCGGCTGTCTGGCGCCGCCGGAGAAAAAAGGCAGGTCTGAAAATCTGGAAAGTTTTCCGGACATACCCTTATTCTCACACAGGATCTCTTTTTATGCTATAATTTTTTTGTGAATATTATTCTTTTTGAAAGCCATGAGCTGGGTAAACCCCTTGCGCGGCGGGACGGGCGCACCATTCACCTTCTTAGAGTGCTTCACAAGAAGGCGGGCGATTCCTTTGACGCGGGCGTCCTCGGCGGCCAGCGGGGAAGCGGCAGAATCGAAAAGATAAATTTTGACGGCTCCGTCCTGGTTTCCCTCCAGTTGAATGAAACGCCGCCGCCCCGCCTGCCGGTCAGGGTCGCGGTGGGCTTCCCCCGTCCCATTCAACTGCGGCGCCTGCTCCGGGATCTTTCAAACCTTGGAGTCGAAGCGGTCGATCTGGTGGGAACCGAGCTGGGTGAAAACAGTTACCGGGAAACCAATCTCCTCAGCAGGGGCGGCGCAAGGGCGGCGCTTGTCGAAGGGGCTGTTCAGTCACGGGATACTACCATTCCCGCGCTCTCGGTTTTCGGAAGCCTTGGAGACTGGCTGCGGGAATGTCCCTGGGAAAAGCCGCCCGACGGCGAAGCGGCTTCCTCCGCGGCCGGCGCCCGTCCCCGGAACGGGCGCGGCCTCTTTGGCCGGGCAAGCCGGCTCAGTCCGCTGCTCGTTGCCGCGGACAACGTGCGCCCCGAGGGGGCCCTGTCCCGGCTCAGCCCGACTATCCGGCCGGTGGTGCTGGCCGTCGGCTCGGAACGGGGCTGGTCCGACCACGAGCGGGACCTGCTGGAAAAGGCCGGCTTTCTCAGGCTCTCCCTGGGCGGGCGGGCGCTGCGGACCGAGACGGCCTGCGTCGCGGCAACGATACTCGCTATGGAAAAGATCGGCGAACTGGGGTAGGATTCTCCGGATGGGGAAACCCCGGGAGTTTTTCGCATGAATCAGGATCAGGTAAAGGACAAGCTGCTTGCCATAGAAGACGCGCCTGCGGAATTTTCCCTCGTCTATTCGGGAAAAACAAGCGCGAAGGTAAACGGCCTCTACAAACCCGAAACCCGCGAGATCATCATCCACAACCGCAATTTCCAGAAAGGGGCAAACGGCGATAACCTCCTTCTCTACACGGCGATCCACGAATACGCCCATCACCTGCACGCCTGCTCCCGGGGCGGCGTCCTTTCCGCCCGCGCCCACACTTCGGAGTTTTGGGCTATCTTTCACGCCCTCCTTGAAAAGGCGGAGGCGAAAAAAATTTACAGGGATGTGTTTTCAGGCTCCCCCGAACTCAAACAGCTCACCGATACGATCAGGAAAAAATACCTTCAGGAAAACGGCAGCCTGGTAAAGGAAATGGGGATGCAGCTTCTCCGGGCGCATGAACTCTGCACTGCCCTGGGGGTTCGCTTCGAGGACTATGTTGACAGGGTTCTGTGCATTCCCCGGACAGCGGCGAACACGGCAATCCGCATGTACGAGTACGATCTGAACCCGGCGGTGGGCGCGGACAACATGCGTTTCCTTGCGGGGATCAGGGACGGGGACGACCGCAGGACAGCCGAGACCGCGCTTGCCAAGGGGAAGAGTCCCGACACGGTAAAGATGACGCTGAAGGCGAAGAACAGCGGGGAAGACCCGGCGCTGAAACTTGAAAAGGAAAAGCTCCGGCTTGAGCGTACCATCGAATCGCTTTCAAAGCGGCTTGAGGAAGTAAAGCGGGAACTGGGGCGCTTCGACAAGGGAATACAAAAACACGGGTGAAAACCCAGACCAATATACTCTGTCCAAGTAATTTTGCCCGTCCGGAAACCGTACCTGAAAGATGCTCTTCATGCGGCCAGGCCACAAACAGGCGAGGAACTTCCGGTTCCTCGCCTGTTTTGGTCTCGGAATATTTTTTGAATCAGTTTTCTGTCTTTCCTGTTTATTAAGATTACTTTTTGGTCAAAGGCATTTTAAAACTACTATTAAAGGAAGAGGGTTATCTGGGGGAGGACAACCACGCATCCGGAAGGATACAGCGAGGCCGGGTATCATGAACGGCTTAACCGCTGAGGAATTCCTGTTCTTGCTTGGGCATAGGCCTTTAGAATGAGCATCTCACATACCGTCTCCAATGTAAAGTATATTGTCCATAATATATACCGCCGATCCGTCAAATTATGAAATTCTGTCCAAGATAAACAACGGGGAACCGGTAACAGCGGAAAATTTACGAGAGGCGGCGGAACGTTACCTTGTTACGAAAGCTGCGCTGACCATGACGGAACTTGAGTTTTTAAAAGAAAAACTGGCCGGGGGCCACATTTAAGAATCAAAAAACACGGAATAAGCCGGGATACGTTTGCTGAGACCGCTCCCGATGGACCGTATGTTCGACCCGCAGGCGGCGGCTGTCGTCCGGTCGGTCCACGAGTCATTGGCCGGTATCCCGTCAAGGGCAAGCAGTATCCAGGCGTGGCGTATCCGGTATCCGGCGGTCCTCCCGTTTTTGACCAGTTTCCGCAAGGTCTCCCGCTCTTCTTCGGGGAGTGCTAGCCCAGACCCAGATCCATCGCCATCATGACGGCGAAGCCCAGCATGAGGCCGGTGGTGGCGATGTGGTCATTGCCTTCCCGGTAGGCTTCGGGGATAAGTTCCTCGGCGACGACGAAGATCATGGCGCCGGCGGCAAAGGAAAGGGCGTAGGGCAGCACGGCCTGCATGGACAGGATCAGGGCCGCGCCCAGCACGCCGGCAATGGGTTCCACGATACCCGAGGCCTGGCCGTACAGGAAGCTCCTGAAGCGTCCCATGCCTTCGCGGCGCAGGGGGATTGACACGGCGGCGCCCTCGGGGAAGTTCTGGAGGCCGATGCCCAGGGCCAGGGAAACGGCGCCGGCGATGCCTGCGCCGGGGGTAATGGCCGCGGCGCCGAAGCCGACGCCCACGGCAAGGCCTTCGGGGATATTGTGCAGGGTAATGGCCAGTACGAGGAGTATCGAGCGCCCCCAGTTGGTTTTAATGCCTTCGGTCTCCGCGGCGCCCGCGTGAAGATGGGGGAGCAGGCAGTCGGCCAGGCGCAGGAAAACGCCGCCCAGGAAAAAGCCGGCTGCCGCCGCGGCCCAGGCCGGGAGGCCCCGCCCCGCGGCGTGGGCGGTTTCCGCCATTTCAATGGCCGGAGCCAGCAGGGAGAAAAAACTTGCCGCGATCATCACTCCGC
>JAISND010000223.1 GCA_031276615.1 Treponema sp.
GGGCCTGGAATGGCAGAAAAACGGCCGCCCCCTGAAAAATTTTCTTCCCGGGAAAAGATGCCGGCCCCGGAGGGACGGCTTCAGGAAGGGATACGGCTTTTCCGCATGAAACGCTGGGATCTGGCCCTGCGGGAACTGCTTCAGGTCAAGGCCGAAAAATTCAGCGGTGAGGAGCGGGCCGAACTCGCCTATTACCTGGGTCTCTGTTATACGAAACTCGCCCGCTTTGAGGACGCCCTTCTGTATCTGGAACAGGTGGTAACCGGCGGCAGGGACGTTCTCAGGGTTTACCAGTGCCGCCTTACCCTTGCCTACATTTATGTTACCACCAAACGGACCAGGATGGCCGAATTTGAACTCAAACGGCTTCAGAATAACGGCTTTGAATCGGTCCAGCTCTACAATACCCTTGCCTACGCGGCCTGGACCCAGAAAAAATACAAAAACGCGGTTGAGCTTTACGAAAAAGCCCTTGATCTTGACGGGAGCAATACCACCGCCATGAACTGCCTGGGCTACATCCTGGCCGATACGGATATGGACGTGATGCGGGGACTCCGGCTCTGCCGGAAAGCGGTGGACAGAAAACCCCAGAACCCGGCTTATCTCGATTCCCTCGGCTGGGCCTATTTCAAAAGCGGGGAGCTTCTGGAAGCAAGAACCTGGCTCCGCCGGGCGATGGAAATGGCGCCTCACGAAAAGGAAATAAAAGATCATTTCCGGATCGTTACCGGGGGCGCCTGATGACCGGTGTTGATAAATTCTCCGGGGCGGCTCCCCGGGCATGCGCCTTTTTTCCCGGCCAAAAAAGCCGCGGGCGCGTTTCCCCCCCGGGGTTCTTCTTTTTCCTCCGGGCGGCCCTTTCCCTGATTCTCCCGTTCCCGGCCTTTTCCCAGCAGGACGGGCAGCCCGGCGCGGCGCAGGGCCGGGGGGACGGCGCCCCGGTTTACGCGCCTGCGAACCCCGCAACCGGGGGAATCGACGTTAACGCCCTGAACGCCGCCGGGGATTTTCGCGTCGGGGTACAGGCCTATTACCGCTACGCCTTTAACGAGGCGATACTTTCCTTTGAGCGCGCCCTTTCTTTCAGGCCCGGGGAAGCCATCATCCTCGACTGGCTGGGCAAAGCCTATTACCGCTCCGGCCTTGAGGACACGGCCATCAGGCAGTGGCGCGCCGCCGCCGCCGCCTACGGCTGGAACAGCGGGCAGGGCATGCTTCTGGGAACGAAGATCGAGACCGTGTCCAACCGCCGCTTCCTCCTCCCCGTCGCGGATGACGGGGTGCGTTATGTGGAATCAGGACGCTATCCCGGTCATTACGGGGACTACGTCCTGTACCGCCAGCCCTCCGCGGTGCTGCCCCTCGAAGACGGTTCCGCCTGGGTGGTTGCCTGCGGCAGCAACGAAATTGTCAGGATCGATGTCAACGGCGTGGTAAAGGACAGAAAGCGGGGACCCCTCAACGGTTTTGATCGTCCCTACGATCTCGTAAGGGGAAGCGGCGGCAGGCTCTACCTTTCCGAGTACCGCGGCGGCAGGGTAAGCGTTCTCGACGGCAGCGGGGACTGGCAGGCGTACATAGGCTCCAAAGGCCTGGGTGACGGCATGTTTATGGGCCCCCAGAACATGACGGTTGACGGGCAGGGCTACCTCTATGTGGTTGATTACGGCAACCGGCGGATATCCAAATTCGATCCCGACGGCGCCTTTATTCTCTCCTTCGGCCAGAAGGCTCCCTATTTCCCCGGCTTCCTTTCGCCCACGGGCATCGCGGCCGGCGGGGACCGTGTCTACGCCGCCGACGCCGCGGCGAAACGGATTTATACGTTTGACCAGAACGGAAGCTACCTGGGCGTCCTGGTGGAAGAGGGGCTTGCCGGCCCTGAAAGCCTCCGCTTTCTTCCGGACGGCAGGCTTCTCGCGGCGGATACGAACCGGGTGCTTCTTGTTGATCCCGATTCGGCAATGGTACGGGAACTGGGCGTTGCCGGCAACAGCAATGTCCGCATCGTGGGCGCGGACATGGACAGGAACGGCAATATTCTGGCCGCCAATTTCGCGGCCGGCGAAGTGTCGGTGCTGACACGCTTCGACGATCTCGCCTCGGGGCTTTTCGTCCAGATTGAACGGGTCTTTGCGGACAGCTTTCCCCAGGTCACGGTTGAGATCAGCGTGGAAGACCGGCTGCGCCGGCCCATCGTCGGCCTTGAGGGCCTTAACTTCCTGCTCAGCGAGCAGGGCAGGGCCGCGGGCGAACAGAGTTTTATGAGGCCCGCCTGGCTTTCGGACAGGGCCGACGTGTCGGTGCTGGTTGAAAGATCCCCCGCGACCAGGGGCATGCGGGATGATCTTGCCGCCGCCCTGCGGGATATCAACGAGGCCCTCGCAGGGAAGGGGCGCGTTCTTTCGCTTGTTTCGGCGGGTGAGCAGCCCGAGCGGGAGCGGCTCGGGGGAAGTCTTGAAACCGCCGCGCGGGGAAACACCGCGTCCTACAGCCCGCGCTGGCGCTTTGACTTGGGGCTGCGGCTGGCGGCCACGGATCTCCTTTCAGGCGAAAAGAAGCGCGCCCTGGTCTACGTCGGTTCCGGAAATACGGGGGAACTCGCCTTTGAACGCTACGGCCTTTCGGAGCTGGCGGCTTACCTGGCGAATAACGGCATTGTGTTCCACGCGGTCATCACCGGCGGCGGCGCCCCCTCCCCGGAGATCCGCTATCTTTGCGGGGAAACCGGCGGAGAAGCGCTTCCCCTGTACCGGCCCCAGTGCATAGGGGAGATGATACGGGGTATTGCGGCAAAGCCAAGCGGTACCTATACTTTAAGTTACCGGTCGCAGCTTCCGGCGGACTTCGGCAGGGCCTATCTTCCGGTGGAGGCCGAAGTGTACCTGATGGAACGTTCCGGCAGGGATTCAAGCGGGTATTTCCCGCCCCTGGAATAGGGGCTGCCCGGCAGCCTGCCGCGCCGAAGCGGCAGCCTGCCGGCGGTTCATGATAATTGACTTTTTGAAGGGAGGCCAAAATGGCGTATCAGTGGGACAGCAGCCTGGAGACAGGTCACGTAAAAATCGACAACCAGCACAGGCAGCTTATCGCGGCTTTGAATAATATTATCGAGGCCTCACAGAAGGGAAAGGGAAGCGATGAAATTTTCAAAACCCTGGATTTTTTGACCGGATACACAATCATGCACTTTGCCGACGAGGAAAAACTTCAGGTGGAATACGACTATCCTGATTATCTTGTGCATAAACGTTACCACAACGATTTCAAGGCGACCATCGGCCAATTGACCGAACGGCTCAGGAAGGAAGGCCCCACCGAGGATATGGTCCGCACCGTTACCTCCGCGGTCGGCGACTGGCTCCTTAACCACATCCGGGGCGATGATTTCCGCATGGCCGCCTTTGTAAAATCCAGGCAGGAAGATGTCCGGAACCCCTGAGGCCCCGCCTGTTTCGCATGACCCTAATATCCGCATTTGACGATTTCGGTTTCCCGAAGGGCCTCCTCAACAAGAGCTTCCGGTTCAAGGGATTCGTAGAGCCTTGCCGCTTCTCCGGCGTCTCCCCGCAGAACAGGGTGGGGCGGGCTGAAGAGGACGCAGCAGTCCGGATAGGGCAGTATTGAAATTTCGTAGGAGCCGATTTTTTTGGCTTTCCTGATAATGCCGTCCTTGTCGATGCCGATAAGGGGGCGCAGGACGGGCATGTTCACCGTGCTCTGGGTACAGCCCAGATTTTCCACTGTCTGGCTTGCCACCTGGGAAAGGCTTTCCCCGGTGATAAGGCATTTGGCCCCGGTTTTGCGCGCTATGCGTTCCGCGCAGCTCATCATGGCCATGCGCAGGAGCACCGTTGTCCAGGGCAGAGGGGCGCGCTCTTTAATCCGCGCCTGTATTTTGGTAAAACCGGTTATATGGAGCCGGATGCCCGGACAGTAGGACGCGATGATTTCCGCAAGGCGGATGACCTTTTCCCTGGCCCCGGCGGAGGTATAGGGCCAGGCGTGGAAGTATACCGCGTCTATTCCCATGCCGCGGCCCGCCATCATAAAGCCGGCGACGGGCGAATCGATCCCCCCCGAAAGGAGGAGCAGCCCCCTGCCCGCGGTTCCGACCGGCAGCCCCCCCAGGCCCCTGCGGGCATTGCCGTAAATATAGGCCTTTTCCCGAATTTCCACCTCAATGACGCCGTCGGGGTTTTTGACATTGACCGCAAGCTCCGGAACTTCCCCCAGCACCGCATCTCCGCCCCGGACGCGCAGGGCATAGGAATCGAGGGGGAAACTCTTGTCGGTTCTGCGCGCCTCTATCTTGAAGGTTTTACAGCCCGA
>JAISND010000237.1 GCA_031276615.1 Treponema sp.
TTGCTCCGCCGTTCATGGCAAAGATTCCGTCATAGAGGACCACTCCGCCGCCGCTGTCATGGGCGGTATTGCCGCTTATGGCCCCGCCGCTCATCTGAAAGGTTCCATTATCGACAATCAGCACCCCGCCGCCTGTTTCGCCGGTATTGCCGCTTATTGTTCCGCCGCTCATGCCGAAAATTCCATCAAATACAGTCACCCCGCCGCCGCCGGGGGAAGCGGTATTACCGCTTATTGCTCCGCCGCGTATGTTCATGACTCCGCCATCGACAACCAGCACCCCGCCGCCGCCGTGGGAGGCGGTATTGCCGCTTATAGCCCCGCCGCTCATCTCAAGGGTTCCGGCATATACAATCACCCCGCCGCCATCGCCATAGGCGGTATTGCCGCGTATGGCCCCGCCGCTCATGGCAAAGATTCCGTCATAGAGAACCACCCCGCCGCCGCCGTCATGGGCGGTATTGCCGCTTATGACCCCGCCGCTCATCTCAAGGGTTCCATCATGGAGAACCACCCCGCCGCCCGGATTCATGGGACTCATGGGGCTGTCGGCATATATCCTCACATTTCCATCGTCAACGGAAGTATTGCCGCTTATGAGGGCCCCCGTCTTCATTGCCAGCTTCCCGCCGGCGTTTACCCGTATCACGGGAACGGTGTTGCCGTCCCTGCCCTTGAGCGCAATGTCCCGGAGTACCAGGGTAAGGGTCGATCCTGAACCGGCCTCTATGGTAAAGAGAGGCGTCCCGGCCGCGCCCGCCTGAACCTGATGTCCCCCGCCCCGCAGGGTAATGGTTCTGTTCCCTTTTCCGTGAAGGGTTTTGGGCGCGAAGGAAGCAAGGTCAGTCTCCGTACCGTCCACAAGAACGGTATACTTCCCCGGCGCGGAGGCCAGGGCCGCGTCCAGTTTGGCCGCCAGGGTTGACGCGCCTTGCCCCGCCAGCGGATCGCAGCCGCTGAAACCGGACGCGGTAAAACCGCGGCTCAGGGTAAGGGGCAGGCCGCTGGAAACAGAGACCACCTCCTCCACGGGCGCCGGAGCCCTGTTACCGGCCGCGTCGTAGAGGTCTATGACCGTCAGGTATGAGCCGGGGGCAAGCGCCGGAAGGCTGCCCGAAGCGGTTTTTCCCGCGTCCGGGGAAAGATTGATTTCATGGCTTGTTCCCGGCGCGTCTATGGGGTAAAGGGCGAGAAATGCCCTGACCCCTGCCGGAAGGTCTATGTGGTAAACCAGGCTGTCCGCGCCGCCGGAGTTTCCGCAGCCCGCCGGAAAAAATGCCGAAAGCGCTATAATCATGCCATAGAAAAGTTTCAAGGAAATTCCTTTTTCGTGTCGGAAAATTCTGGGAAAAAAGCATCCTGCTTTTTAAGCGGGATGGCGGGAAAGCGTTCCTGTTCCGTACAATGCGGCGTCTATCCGCGTACAATACCTGTTGGCAATTTTGCGAGGCAAAATTGCCACGGGGTCGTGCAGTTGGCAAAAAGCCCCTTGGCCGCGCAAGGGATTGCAGCGGAAATCCCGCAGCAAAGCGCGAAGCGGTTTGCGAGGAATTGGAGCGGAAAGCCCGGTTTTTTTGCCGTCCATTGGACGGCAAAAAAATGCGCCCGACTTCCCTTATGTCGTCAGCCCCTCAACATCTTTGCGCATGGAAGCGATGTCCGCCGCCTCAAGGGTAAGGCCGCCGCCGCCTACGTTTTCCTCAATCTGGGGAATGGTCCGCGCGCCCACAAGGACGTGCACGTTTTTCCCGTTGCCCTGCGCCGCCGTCCACGCGATAACAAGGTGCGTCATGGTACAGGCGTACTTTTCGCACAGGGGTTTCCACTTTTGCGTAAGAGCGACGATTTTGGGGAGGTTCTCCTTCTGGAACCACTTGATGCCTTTGCGGGCAAGCCCCATATTGACGGGAGTGTCCGGATTGTACTTGCCGGTCAGGACGCCGCGTTCCAGCGGAGAGTAGCACTGAAAGGTGACGCTGTTTTTGTCGCACAGATCGAAGAAGGTTTTTCCTTTGGCCTGGTCGAGTATGCTGTATTTTTCCTGCATCAGATCCAGGTCGCCATATTGTACGTACTCCTGAAAATTCTCCACGCTCAGGTTTGAGGCCCCGATGGCGCGGATTTTTCCTTCCTTTTTGAGCTTCATGAGAAAGCCCATCGTGTCGCTTATGGGTACGGGAAATTCCGGCAGCGCCTGCCAGTGGACGATGTAAATATCGATGTAGTCGGTCTTCAGCCGCTTCAGGCTTATCTCCACTTCTTCGGCGAGCCTCTCCGGTTTCGTATTCCGCAGAAGCCGTATGCCGTCGCGTTCCATCTGGAAGCCGCCTTCCCTGATGTCCCACCGCAGGCCGCACTTGGTGGACAGAATATAGTCCCCCCGCCTTCCCGCAAGGGCCTTTCCCACAACTTCCTCGCTGTGTCCCAGCCCGTACGCCGGCGCGGTATCCAGCAGGGTAATGCCCAGGTCCCGCGCCCGGTGAATCGTCCTGATGGACTCCGCCTCGTCGCTCGGCCCCCAGTTGCTGTCGCCCCCGATGGCCCAGGCCCCTATGCCCACAGCCGAAACCTCTATTCCTGATTTTCCGATCTTCATTTGTTTCATATCCTCATCTCCTCCACGCGAAAACTACAATTCGCATGTGATATATTAGCATGAAAAACGCGGAAAGCGCAATCCGGGAGGGAGAGGATAAGAATTAATTAGGAAGCAGGAGTGAGGGATGAAGAATTTTCAGAGAAAGAATTTGGGCGCATTTTTTGCGGCGGTTCGCGCCGCAAAAAACCGGGCTTTCCGGGACTCCGCTATCGCTCCGGCCCCGGCCGCAGACGACCGTGGCGGCTTCGCCTCCCTCCAATCCAGGTTGCATGGGCGAGCAGTAATTTTGCAAAGCAAAATTATGACCAGCCAGGACGCATGGGCGAGCAGCGATTTTGCTAAAGCAAAATCGTGACCAGCCCCCTTGCGCGAAAGAACGGCAAAGTCCGCGATTTTGCGCAGCAAAACCGCGGACGGTACTTGGGCGGCCCAGAGGCTTTTTGGTTGCATCAATGGTGTTATGCGCAATCCGGCAGGAATTTTTCTGCCGCCGCCGGCTTACCCGGAAGCGCCTGCCGCCCCGGCGGACAGGATTTCCGTTTGCACTGCTCCCCCTGCGGTATGGCAAGTGCAACCCGGAACTGGAGGCTTCCCGTGAAGCCGTTCCCAAAACTCCAGATGGTTTTACGCACGATACGAACGATTCCTGTTTTTATGGCAAACCTGGGCGCGTTTAGCCCCTGTTTCCTGTAATTCTTTTCACAATCAGCGTTTTTTGGGAAGGCCCTCCGGCTATTTTTTCTCCGTTCTGGCAGCCGCCAGCCTCGCTCTGATTTGTTCCGGGGTATAGCCCTGATCAAGAAGCTCAAACACCATATTCTGCCCTTCTTCCCGGCCTTTTTCCCAGCCTTCTTCCCGGCCCTTTTCCATGCCCCTTTCCAGGCCTTTTTCTATGCCTGCTTCCCAGCCGTCTTCCCAGCCCTCTTCCCTTTGGACCGCGCCCCATTCCTCCGTATTCCATTCGCTTAAAATCATATTCAGTACCTCCGAAGCGTGTGTTTCCAGAAAATCCCTGAGTATATTATGTTCAACGCAGTAACTTACGGC
>JAISND010000048.1 GCA_031276615.1 Treponema sp.
TTAACCACGAACAGGCACGAACCCTCACGAACGGAAGAACTATCGAAGCGCAAGTTCGTGTTTTTTCGTGTTGTTCGTGGTTAATTTCCCCGTTTTTTGTCTAAACTTTGAATTGCTGACCGACCAATAGAAATGTCACCTGTTTGCGTTCAGTAGAAAAGTCACATCAGGCGGCGCCGGACTCGGGCAGTCTAAGCTCCCTGATTTTTAGCGGTTTACCATTCCAGCGGATGCTTATCGTTCCATCCGGTTTCTTCCGTACCGTAACCCGCTTTGCGGGCCGCGGACGGTACGTCCGCGGACTTTTAGTCCGACGCCAGCCGGTCCTGATCCGCTCCGTGGTTCCGTCCCGCCCGCCCTTTGGCCCGGGGCTGTTCGCCGGGATGACCTCAATACCGGGTTTCCCGCGGGCCTTCCCGAAGCGGCTTTTCGGCTTCGTTATCCCCGCCAAAAGTTCCGCGTCCGCCGGTTCGCGGGTCAGTACGAAGGCGTTTTTATGGTCGCAATACAGGCTTTGGGGTATCCCGTAATTCCTGAAGGCCGCCTCCCTCTGTCCGAAAGCGCGGCCTTGATCGCGCGCCGGGCGCGGTGGCGTTTCTCCGTGAACAGCCCTTGACGGGCTGCGGTTACTGCGCGACGCGGCGCGGACGGCGGCCTGAAGGCCGCCTCCCTTTGTCCGAAAGCGCGGCCTTGATCGCGCGCCGGGCGCGGCGGCGTTTCTCCGTGAACAGCCCTTGGCGGGCTGCGGTTACTGCGCCCCCTTGAAGAAAATCTCTTTTGTATACTAGAATTAAGATACGGGGAGTTGTCATGTCTGAACAAAATCAGTTAGTTACCTTTCAGCTCGGCGAAGAGCTTTACGGCATCAATATCATGGATGTGAAGGAAATCGTGCGGGTTCAGGCAATCCGGGCCATTCCCAATGCCCCCGTGTATGTGGAAGGAATTTTCAACCTCAGAAGCGAGATTATCCCTATCATCAATCTTCATAAACGGTTCCATCTCAAAAAAGTGCTCAGTTCCGAGGAAGACGAACTGCTGTCCGGCTTTATCATCCTTGATATAGACGGAATGAAACTGGGGGTAATTATCGACAGGGTTTCACGGGTGGTTACCATCGAAAAAGAGGATATCCAGCCGCCGCCCCAGATGCTTACGGGCATAGGCGCCGAATACATACACGGAGTGGTGCGTCAGGAGCAGGGCTATCTGATCATTCTGGATATCCGCGATCTCTTCAATCCCAGGGAACTGCAAAAGATCGCGGACCTGAAAAGATAGGGAACTTCAAATCGCGTTCGGGGCAGCGGTTTTCAGTGAAGCTCCCCGCCCTGAAGTTTCCCGGGGGTTACGCGCGAAGCGCAACAAACTCCCGGGGGGCTGATTGGACCCCGCGAATAAGGCCGAACTGAAAACAGGGCCGGCAGCATTTGAGGTAACAGCATGAAAATAGAACTCTATTCTCCAACCATACGGCGGAAGGAGATGGATGCGGTTCTTACGGCGATGGTGGAAGACAGGATCGGCCCGGGGGAACGGGCGCGGCTTTTAATCCAGACGGCAAAAGAGTTTCTCCGCTTCGAGTACGCCCTGAGCCTCCGCAGTCCGGCCATAGCGCTGTACCTCGCGCTCAAAGCCCTTGATCTAGAGGACGGACAGGGGGTGCTGGTTTCGGCCCTTTCCCCGCGTTACTATACCCGCGTAATTGAGGGGCTGCGCCTGAAGCCGGTGTACTGCGATGTTTCTTCCGCGCTGCCCTGCATAAGCCGGGAAACAGCCGAAAAGGCCCTTGGGGGAAACGCCGGCGGGGAAAAACCGGATATTCGCTGTATAGCCCTTCATCATACCCTGGGCTTTCAGCCCGATACCGCTTCGATAGCGGAGCTTGGCCTGCCTGTCATCGAGGATATTTCCCAGAGTTACGGAGTTTTCCCCGCGGACAGCTCCGGCGGCGGGCGGAAGGGGGAAGAGATCCCCGAAAATTCCCGGGGGGAACGGGCGCGGGGTGTTTTTACCATACTGGGGCTTGAGGAAAGGGATATGCTTACATCGGGGGGCGGAGCGCTTCTCTGCGCCGGGAGCCGCCGGGACGCTTCGGTCCTGAAAAATTACGGCGATCTCCCCCCCGAGTACTGCCTTCCCGACCTTAACGCGGCGCTGGCGGCGGTGCAGTTCAGGGAAACCGCGAAGAACCTTGAAAGGCGGAAGGAAATTGCCCGGATCTATACCCAGGCGAGCCTCCGTACCAGGCACAGACGTTTTATCCCCCTTGACGAAGGGGAGTACAACAATTACGCTTTTCCTCTGGTTCTTGAAACGGGCCTGAAGGATGTGATGAGCTATGCCCGCAAAAAGGAAATTGCCGTCGAGAGCGCCTTCGGGGATACCCCCGCCGGACAGGGCCTGAGCGATCCCGAACTCTGTCCCGAAAGTTATTCCCTTTCCCTGCGCACCGTCCTTTTTCCCCTGTACCCCAGGCTCCGTTCCCAGGAGGCGGAACGGGTATCCAAACTCATTATGACCCTTCCGTAGGAAAAGGACGGACCCATGGCCGGCGGTTCCGCGCAGACAGAAAAGGCGCTGCTCTTTATAAATCCGAAAAAGCAAAACGCCCTGACCCTGGCCGAAGAGATTCGCCGCGAGCTGGAAAGCCGGCGTATCAGGGTTATCTCCCATTCCACCGAAGACAATTTTGAGTTTTGTCCGGAAAAAAAGCCCGATATCGCCTTCAGCCTTGGCGGGGACGGAACCGTCCTCTACGCCGCCCGGGCGCTGGCGTCCGCCGGGGCGCCGATTTTTTCGGTAAACCTGGGAACCCTGGGTTTTATCGCCGCCGTCAGGAAAGAGGAGTGGCTTTCCATTTTTGAAGCTTGGCTTGCGGGCAGGGCAAAGGTTTCACTCCGGACGATGCTGAAAATTTCGGTGGAACGGCGGGGCGGGGCGCCCGCGCAAAACTTTTGCCTGAATGACGCGGTCGTTTCCGCTTCCGGCATCGCGAAGCTCATCAGGCTGCGGCTGGAAACGGAAACCGCCGTCGGCGAACTGACCGAGCTGGGGCGGTACCGCGCCGACGGTCTCATCATCGCCACCCCCACCGGTTCCACCGCCTACTCGATGGCCGCCGGCGGCCCCATACTGGATCCCGAAATGGAAGCCCTGATAATAAACCCCATCTGTCCCTTCACCCTGTCCAACCGCCCGGCCGTGCTTCCCTCGGGACAGAGGGTGGTTATTACCGTGGAAGAGGAACAGCGGAGCGGCGTCCTTCTTACCGTGGACGGCCAGGTAACGAAAAACCTGGAACCGGGGGATCGTATCATAACGGAGGCCGCGCCCTTCCGGGCCAGGCTTGTTTCTTCCGACCGGCGCAGCTACTACACCGCCCTCAGGACAAAGCTCAACTGGTCGGGAACCTGGAAAGGAGAAGGTGATGCTTGAGGAACTGTCCATAAGAAACTATGCCCTTGTCGACGCTGTTTCCCTTTCCTTCCGTCCGGGCTTCAATGTGCTGACCGGAGAAACCGGCGCGGGAAAATCAATTATCGTCGGCTCCTTAAGTTTTCTTATGGGCGCGAAGGCGGAAGCGGACGTTATACGAACCGGCGCGGAAGAGGCGGGCGTATCGGCGCTGGTTTCGATTCAGGACAGCAGCGGCGAGGCCCTTGAATGGCTGAAGAGCCGCGGCATGGAGCCGGAGGACGGGACGGTGATTGTCCGGAGGAATATCAAAACCGGCGGCCGCGGTTCCATTTACATACAGAACGTTCCCTGTACAAGGACAGACCTTGCCGGTTTTATGTCCCTTCTCTTTGACCTGCACGGCCAGCACAACCACGAGTCCCTGCTCCGGAAGGAAAGCCATCGCCGCTACCTTGACCGTTTCGCCGGCCTTGAGGGGGAGGCGGGGGAATTCAACCGGGTCTTTCTTGAACTTGCGGAAAAGCGGAAAGCCCTGGAAGCCTCTCTCGGCTCCGAGCGGGACAGGGAGACACGGCTTGAGCTTCTATCCTACGCGGTGGAGGAAATAGGCAGGGCCAATCCCAGGCCGGGCGAAACAGGCGAGCTTGAAAACGAGGCCCAGAGGCTTTCCGATTTCGGGAGACTCGCCGGCCTCGTCAACGACACGGCGCATTCCCTTTTTGAGAACGATGCCTCGGTGTTAAGCGTCACGAGGCGCGCGCGGAACGCGCTGGACGGCGCGGCCGCCATCGACGGTTCCCTGGGCGAACTGCGGAAGCGCGTCGAGGACCTTTACTACGAGGCCGAGGATATTTCCGGGGAATTCCGGTCCTACCGGGACAGGTTAAGCTACGATCCGGCGCGGCAGGAGGCGGTGGACGAACGCCTTGCCCTGCTCTACAAACTGCGGAAAAAGTACGCTTCGGCCGCGGGCGACGGCGCCGCCGGAGCCGCGGAAAACCGGGGCGGCGCCGAAGAAGCCATCCTCGCGTACAGGGCCCGGGCCGAGGCTGAAATGGAATTTCTTGCAAACGCCGGGGAAAACCGGGATAACCTGAAGGCGGAAATTGCCGCCCTCGAGAAAGACATAGCCGCCAGGGCCGCTTCCCTCAGGCAGAAACGGAGCGCGGGGGCCCTCGGGCTGGGAGAGAAAATTACGGCGATCCTTACGCGCCTGGGCATGCCCAACGCCCGGTTTTCCGCGGCGATTCTGCCCAAGGGCCGGGAAGGCGCCGCGGCGCGCGGGGAGGGGGCCGGGGCCGGGGAGCCGCCGGCCTCCGGCGCCGGAAGCCTCGTCTGCGGCCCCTGGGGCGCCGAGGACGTGGAATTCCTCATTTCGGCCAATACCGGGGAACCCCTCAAGGACCTTGCCCGGATCGCGTCGGGAGGCGAGCTTTCGCGGGTGATGCTTGCCATCAAGACCGTGCTCGTCGGCGGCGCAGCGGCCCCCGGCGGCGCCCTTAATCACGGCCCCGATTCCGTGGAAACCCTGGTTTTTGACGAAATCGACACGGGAATCGGGGGCGAGGTGGCCCTTTCGGTGGGTGAGTACCTTGCCAAAATCGGGGCCTTCAGGCAGATCTTCTGCGTTACCCACCTTGCCAGCATCGCGGTGCGGGCGGATAACCATTTCAGGGTAGAGAAGAAAACCGAGGGCGGCAGGACTTTTACCGGCGTCGGCCCTCTGGACGCCGGGGAAAGGAGGCGGGAAATAGCCCGCATGCTGGCCGGAGACGCGGGGGACGCGGCCCTTGCCCATGCGGATGATTTAATTCTAAAATACGGTAGGGGAAAGAGATAATGGCGAAGATTTCCAATGAGGAACGTCACCAGTATTTTGAAAGGATAAAGATCTACAAAACAAATGTTGACACAATCCTCAAAAGGGAGCAAAGCGTCCTCTTGCTGTTAAAGAAAGATCCCGCCGCCGCGGCCTTCAAGCGGCTTACCCTGGTGGATGAAATGCTGAACCTCACTTCCAATTATATCATCATCAACGGCGTTTCCCAGTCGGTGCTTAAAGTCAAGAATGAAGATGCCCTTAACGACGGCAGAAAATCCCTTTACAAAAGCGTTATTTACCTTGAGGAGATCGTCTCCAACCTGGTTGACGCCCCTTTTTCCGATTACGAGGAAAAGCTCGCGGAAATCGAATCCGTGGACGCGGCGCGGCGTTACTTCCTTGTGCGAAAAATGGGACTGGCCGTTCAGCTTCTGGAAAACGCCTACGGAGACAACACGAAATGGAAGTGGTCTTTCGTGGAGCTTGAGGGGCGTTACGCGGCGGTCACAAAAAACATCATCGATCTGCGCGGCGCGGTTGCCAATACGGATCCCCGTTCCCCGGCCTACGAGCCGACCGTGTACCATCTGCGGATGATAAAAAAACTCCTCATGCAGGCAGCCGACCGCTACAGGGAAAAATACGAACTCTCCACCAACAGGATCGACGACTTCAAGCAGGGAATAAATTTTCTTTCCGCCCTGAGGCGCCTTCACATTGTTCTCGGCGACAGGGAGGATGCCGAGACGGTGAAAAAGAAACTGGACATCTGGACCGTCAAACTGGAGAACGACCTGAAAAAAAAGGAAGAGTTGAATCAGAAAAAAGTTTAGTATGAACGGCGATGCGGAAAAGAAGAAAGGCGGGACAAAACCGGGAACCCCCTTAAGGGAATACGCCTCCCTCCTTCCCTTTCTCTCCCGTTACCGCTGGCGTTACCTTTTCGGACTTGTCTGCCTTGTCACGGTTGACGGGGCGCAGATAATCATTCCCCAGCTGCTGCGCCGGGCGGTAGACCTCATCAGCTCCGGAAATTTCGGCTGGAGGGAAGTTGTTTTTATCGCCCTCCGGATGGTCGGGGTGATGACGTTTATCTCGGCCGGGCGTTTTCTCTGGCGTTATTTTATCCACGGTTCTTCCCGCAGAATCGAAACGGAGCTGCGGGAAAAACTCTTCGGGCATCTGCTTGCCCTCAACTGGGATTTTTACCAGAAAAATAAAATCGGCGATCTGATGGCGCGTTCCATCAACGACCTGAACGCGGTCCGTATCGCCATAGGCATGGGCCTTGTCGCCCTGATCGATTTTGTTGTAATGGCCACTTCCATACTGGTAATCATTTTTATACAGGATCCGCGTTCCGCCGCCCTGGCCGTTATTCCCCTGCCCCTGGTAACGGCGCTTATACTTTTCTTCGGGGGGGCAGTGGGGAAAACTTTCCGCCGTGTCCAGGAAACCTATTCAAGGATGAGCGAATCGGCGCAGGAAACCTTCGCGGGAATTCGCGTGGTAAAATCCTTTGTCAAGGAATGGTGGTTCATCAGGAAATTCGCCGACACCAACGACGATTACCGGGAAGCCAATATGGCGCTTGTCCGTCTTTTCGGTTTTTTCTTTCCCTTCGTTACTTTTCTTTCGGAGCTGACAATTCTCATCATGCTTCTTGCCGGCGGCATACGGGTGGTAAAGGGCTATATGAGTCCCGGCAGCCTTGTGGCCATGTTCCGTTACCTCCAGATGCTTATATGGCCCCTGATGGGTGCGGGGTTCGTGGTCAACATGATCCAGCGCGGCGCGGTAAGCCTGAGCCGGGTGAACGAAATTCTGCGTACCCGGCCTTCAATCACGGAGGCGGAAAAGCCGGAGCTTCCGGGGGATGACGCCGCTTCGCGCCTGCCCGCCATCGAGGTAAGGAACCTGAGTTTTTCCTACGCGGTTTGCCGCCCCCCGGCGCCGGACGCGGCGGACTGCCCCGGCGGGAACGCGCTGGAAGGAATCAGCTTCAGCCTCAGGCGCGGAGAATGGCTGGGTATCATGGGACCTACCGGCTCGGGAAAGACCACCCTGATGAAAACGCTTGTGCGCATGCTTGATCCGCCGGCGGGTACGGTTTACATTTACGGCGTTGACGTGAAAGACTGGCCCCTCGGGGCACTGAGGAGACTCTTCGCGGTAACTCCGCAGGACAGTTACCTTTTCTCGGACACCATAAAAAACAATATCGGCTACGGGCTGGAGGAGCCGGAAGAGGAGGCGCTGAAAAGGGCCTCCGGAATTTCCTCGCTGAAAAGGGACCTTGAAACCTTCAATGAAGGCTGGGATACCCTCATCGGCGAACGGGGCCTGACCCTTTCGGGGGGGCAGAAACAGCGGGTGGCGCTTTCGCGTTCGCTTGCCACGGGCGGCGAATTCCTTGTTCTTGACGATTCCCTTTCGGCGGTGGACGCGGAAACGGAGCGGCGGATTCTGGAAGCCCTGGCGAGGGAGCGGAAAAACGGGAGCGGGGCGAAAACCACCATAATAATTTCGCACCGGGTTTCAACCCTGCGTTACGCGGACAGGGTGCTGGTTCTTGACGGGGGAAAAGCTGCCGAATACGGCAGCGTCCGGGAGCTTGCTTCGGGAAAAGGGTTCTACGCGCGCGTCGCGGCGCTGCAGCAGCTTGACGGGGAAAAACGGAATGTCTGATTATTTCGAGACCGATGAGATAACCAAAGAATACGACGGCCGCCTGGTCAGGAGGATACTGTCCTACCTTAAACCCTGCCGCCTTCTCGTCGGGCTTACGCTTGCCGCCCTTGCCCTTTCCACGCTGGGGGAACTGTATATCCCGGTATTGCAGCAGCGGGTTATCGACGAGCTTATCATCGCCCGGCGTCTTGCGATTAACGCCGGCCGTCTTGCGGCCGCCGTATCAGGCCCGGCCGGCGGCGGGCCCGGCGCGGGCGGAGAACCTGACGCGGGGGAACGCGCCCTCCTTGAGGAACTTGCCGGACTGCCGGGAACAGTCCGGATAGGCGAATGGTATTTTGTGCCGCAAAACCGGCGCCTGGCGGGCCGGGCCGGGCTTGAAGAGAAACTGCGGCGTTGGGGCATGCTCGATTCGGAGCAGTGGTACGCTTTCGGGCTTGCGGAAGATCATCCGGCGCTCGCGGTGATTGAAAGGCGGGGAGGGCTGTTCCTGAAAAACGAATCCGCCGCGGCAATCAGGACGGCCGATCTCTATTCCCTTCCGGCCGCCGAAATAGGCGCCGTCCGGTCAAGCGACATTTCCCGCATCCTGCGTCAGGGGATCGTTTTTTTCGCCGTGCTTGTCCTGGTTTTTGCCTTCACCTTTTCACAAACTTGGACCACAAACCTGATGAGCCAGCGGGTGATGAAGGATATGAGGCTGGAACTGTTCAAAAAAACCGCTTCCCAGTCCACCGCCTTTCTTTCGCGGCACCCGGTCGGCAGAATTGTCACCCGGCTTACCGGGGACATGGAAACCATAAATGAATTTTTCACCACGGTGCTGGTGGCCTTTCTCAAGGATCTTTCGGTTATGGCGGGCGCCCTTGTCACCCTGTTTATACTTTCGCCGAAAATGGCACTGATCGTGCTTGTGATCATGCCGCCCGTCCTGGCGCTTACCCTGGCAAGCCGGGTCAAGGCCAGGGACGCCTTCCGGCGGCAGAGGATAGCCTCGTCAAAGGTCTATTCCTACCTTTCGGAGCGCCTTGCGGGCATACAGGTAGTGCAGCTTTTCCGCGGCGAGAAAAAAAGCCGCCGGGAATTTACCGGGCGCAACCGCGAATTCCTCGACGCCAATCTGGGTGAAATGTACGTCTTTGCGGTATTCCGGCCCCTGGTGGAGTGGTTTTCCACCCTTACAACGGCAGTGTTGATTGTGGTTGGGAGCAGGATGGTTCTTTCCCTTTCACTCTCGCTCGGAGTGCTTATCGCCTTTATCAGTCTGGTGCAGATGTTTTATTCGCCCGTTATGGACATCGCCGAAAAATACACCCTCCTTCAGTCGGCAATGGCGGGGGGGGAGCGGGTGTTCAGGCTGCTGGATACGGATGAGCGTATACCCGACCGGGGAACCCGTTCCGCCGGGAGGACAGTCAGGGGGCACATAGAGTTTGAGGATGTACGTTTTTCCTACAAGGAAGGCGAGGAGGTTCTTAAGGGTTTGAGCTTCAGCGTCAAACCCGGCGAGATGGCCGCGATTGTCGGATATACCGGCGCGGGAAAGACGACGATTATCAACGTGCTTACCAGGCTTTGGGACGCGGACAGCGGCGTGATAAGGCTCGACGGGATTCCCGTAAAAGATATCCCCCTGGACGAACTGCGCGGTTCGGTGCTGCCGGTTCTTCAGGACGTGTTTCTCTTTTCCGGAACCGTGGCGGACAATATCAGCCTGGGGCTTGATCTTGACGAGGAAAGAATCATTGACGCGGCGAAGGCGGTCCACGCCCATGAATTTATTTCCGCCCTTCCCGAAGGATACCGGACAATGCTTTCGGAGGGCGCGTCCAACATCTCTTCGGGCCAGCGGCAGCTTGTCAGCTTTGCCCGCGTCATTGCGCATAACCCCAGGGTTGTAATTCTTGACGAAGCCACCAGTTCCATAGACACCGAAACCGAGCGCCTTATCCAGCTTGGCATGCGGCGGGTTCTTGCGGGGAGGAC
>JAISND010000122.1 GCA_031276615.1 Treponema sp.
AAACCGCCCCCGCCGAGGATATCGGCGCGGACAGCGGCTACCGGATGTTTTTTCTCAAAAATCTCGCCGTCCACGTCGGCCCCCAGGGCGGCAGGCTCGTACGCTCCTCCTTCTTTCCCTTCTTCCTGCATTCAGGCTGCGGCCTGTTTACCGCCCTGGCCGAGTTCCGCCGCTGCCGCCAGTGGGTAAGCGCGAACTCCACCCGATTCAAAAAAGACGCCTACAGCGCAGCCGGCCGCTGGGAGACCCCTTCCGAATGACAGGCGTCTTTCTTCAGGCACGGCTGGATTCCACGCGCCTCCCCCGCAAAGCCCTCATGCCGCTGGGCAGAAAACCCCTCATCCTTCACGCCATGGAAAGCCTCAAAAAAATCCCCGTGGAAATCCACGCCCTCCTGACGGACCAAGCCAGCGCCCATACCCTTTCGCCCCTTGCGCGCCGGGCCGGGTTTCAGCTCTTTACCGGTTCGCCGCTCGACGTTTTGGACCGCTTCTGCGCCGCCCTGACGGTTTTTCCCGCCACTACGATTATCCGCGCCACCGGCGACAATCCCCTCGTCTCATGGGAAATGGCAACCGCCCTGCTTGAAGAACACCACAAACTCGACGCGGACTACTCCGCCTTTTTCGGCCTTCCTTTAGGATGCGGCGTTGAAATAGTCCGCTCCGAATGCCTGCTGCGCGCCCGTTCCGAAAGCTCCGATCCCTATGACCACGAACACGTCACCCCGTACCTCTACCGCAGCCCCCAAATCTTTACCCTTCACCGCCCCCTGGCTCCCGCGCAATTCCGAAGCCGCTTTTCCCTCACCGTCGATACCCCAAACGACTTCGAGCGCCTCACATCCGTCTTTGCCGCCCTCTATACCGGCAGCCCCATTCGCCTGGAAACCCTCATGAACTGGATCCGCGCGAAGGAGCATAGCGCCGGGGAATAACGGAAAATAATATGAAAAGACCGCCTTTACTTTCCGGATACAGTTCCAGGGGGGGAAGTCTCCCCCCCGCTCCAGCCCCGCTGGAAGCGGGTCTTCCGCTACCCCCTCTACGGGGGCGCCCATACAACAGAGAGACGCAGCGGCTTTATAAAAACGGCATCCCTGCCGGCCCCCGTAACGCCCCCGGGAACTTCATCCCCCGCCGCGCAGCGCCCGCCAGAAACCGGAACACGCGCGCATGAAAAAAGTCCTCCTCATCCCATCCATAACAAAAAACGGCGGAACCGGCCACCTGCGCCGCTGCGCGCGCCTGCTTTCCCTTTTTGATACGGAATCCCGCATCCTCGTCCCCGTTCCGCCGCCGGAAACCCCCTCATGGAACAGCGAAGAACTTCTCGCGCGGTTTCCCGGCGTCCTTGACAAACACCGCCTTGCCCCCACGCATGAAGGAACCTGGGACTACATCATCTTCGACCGCCGGGAAACCTCACCGGAAACCTTTTTCCGCCTTTCAGCCGGCCGGCCCGCAGTCGGCCTCGACGAAGGCGGCCCCGCCCGGCCGCTTTTTTCCTTCCTCATCGACACCTTTCCCCGGCTTTCACCCGCCCTGGCCCCCAACATACAAAACGAAGGTCTCACCGCGGAAGGCCCCGCAAAACCCCTGAACATTCCCGAAACCCTGAAAACCGTCCTGGTAACTTTCGGAGGCGAAGACCCGGAAAATCTCACGGGCCTTGCCCTCACCGCCTTCACCGGAATTTTCCGGCCGGAACACACCGGCATCGTGGAAGGCCCCGCCTTCAGGCTTTCCCCGCCCCCAGCCTCCGGCCGCGTATATCGCGGCATACAGGACCTCCGTCCCCTCTTTGAAAACTACGACTGCGTTTTCACATCCTTCGGCATCAGCCCCTACGAAGCGCTGAAAGCGGGCCGCGTCCCCCTCCTGGTCAATCCCGGCCCCTACCACGAAAAACTTTCGCGCAAAGCGGGCTTTTATTCCTTTGGCATCAAAAAAATTTCAAAACGGAAATTAAAAAAAATCCAGACCCATCCCCGCGCCGCCCTTTCCCGCCTGGAAAAAAAAATTATCCCCCAGGGAAGTTTCGCCTCCATTTTTGAAAATTTTTCTCCGCTCTCCCCTCCGCTGTGCCCGATCTGCGGCGGCGCGCGCAGACAGCCGCTTTATCGCGGCCCAAAGGTCTCGTTTTTCCGCTGTACGGCCTGCGGCATAAGCTACCGGGAAGGCTTTTCCGCCCAAACCATCCACTACGGCACAGACTATTTTTTCGAAGATTACCGCCGCCAGTACGGCAAAACCTACCTCGAGGATTTTCCCGCCATCGAAGGATTTTCCCGGCAAAGGCTCGGCATCCTGAACGCCCTCTGCGGCGGCCTCGAAAAAAAAACGCTCCTCGACATCGGCTGCGCCTACGGACCGTTTCTCATCTCCGCCCGGCAGGCCGGCTGCGCCCCAAGGGGGCTGGACATTGCCCCGGACGCCGTGCGCTACCTGAACAGCGTCCTGAATATACCCGCCGTCTGCGGAGATTTCCTTTCACTCAACGAAACCGAAATCGCCCCCGGCGGCCCCTTCGACATTATTACCCTGTGGTTTGTCATCGAACACTTTCGCGCCGCCGATCGGCTGCTTCGCAAAGCGGCCGGCCTGCTCAAAGCGGGCGGCTTACTGGCCTTTTCCACGCCCAATGGCAGGGGAGTAAGCCGCTGTTTTTTTCCCCGCCTGTTCTTCGAAAAAAGCCCGCAGGATCATTACACAATCTGGGACCCCCGATCGGCCCCCCGTGTTCTGGCACGCTTCGGCCTGCGGATCAAAAAAATCCGCTTTACCGGCCATCACCCCGAACGCTTTCCCCGTTTTATGCGCCTTCTGTTTCGGCAGCAAGGCTGCGCCCTCATAAGCCGTCTTTTCGGCCTGGGCGATACGTTTGAAGTATACGCGGAGAAACTCCCATGACACCTGCACAAAAAACCATCATGATTCTCGGCGCGGGAACCATGCAGATTCCCGCCCTTTCCGCAGCAAAGAAAAAAGGCTGGCGGGTAATCGCCGTGGACGGCAACCCCTGCGCGCCCGGCGCCGGCATAGCCGACATATTTGAGCCTGTTGACCTCAAGGAAGAGGAAACCCTTCTCAACCGGGCGCGCTTTTATAAAGAAACAAGCGGCCTTGACGGCATCTTTACCGCGGGAACCGATTTTTCCCTATCCGTCGCCTTTATCGCGGAAAATCTCGGCCTTCCCGGCATACCCGTGGAAGTCGCCCGGAACGCCACAAACAAAGCCCTCATGAGGCGGATATTCGCTCTCCACGGCGTACCCGGCCCCGCCTTCCTTTCCTGCCGCCGCGGCGAACTGGACCAGCTTTCCGCCCTTTCCGGTACATTCCCCGTGGTTGTCAAACCCGTGGACAGTATGGGCGCCCGCGGCGTTCAAATGGTGCAGGAACCCTCCCTCCTGAAAGCGGCCTGCGAAAAAGCCCTGGCCTTTTCCCGTTCAGGCGGCGTTATCGTGGAAGAGTTCATAAACGGCCCGGAATTCAGCGTTGACGCCCTTGTCTATCAGGGACAAATCCACGCCTTCGGCATCGCCGACCGTCACATATACTTTCCACCGTTTTTTGTGGAACTGGGACACACCTTCCCCTCCGCCGCCGGAAAAAAAATCCTCCAGGACGTGGAAGAGGTTTTTCGCCAGGGCATCAAAGCCCTTGGCATCGATAACGGAGCCGCCAAAGGAGATATTTTCCATACCGGCGGCGGAGCCGTTATCGGCGAAATAGCCGCCCGGCTTTCCGGAGGATACATGTCCGGCTGGACCTGCCCCTACGCCTGCGGCGTCGACATCACCGAAGCCGCCATGAACATCGCCCTCGGCCTGCCCCCCGGGGATATGAGTCCCCGCCGCGCATGGACATCGGCGGAACGGGCCTTTATCTCCATCCCCGGTACAGCGGCCGGCCTGGCCGGGCTTGAACGCGCGCTTGAAGTTCCCGGCGTTCAGGATGTTTTTACCCGCGTGGAAGCGGGTTCCCCCGTAAAATTCCCGGAAAACAACGTGGAAAAATGCGGCAACGTTATATCCGCCCTGCCGGAACGAAAAAGCGCCTTCCGCGCGGCGGAAAAAGCCGTGTCCCGTATTCTTGTACGCCTGGAACCCGGCGGCCGGCAAACCGCGGCCTTCCTCTTCGGAAACTCTTCCTGGCCGCCTCCCGCCTTTAACCTCCCGGAAAGCCTCGCGCGCCTTATCCGCACACTGCCCGCATGGCTTCTTCTTCCCACCCGCGAAAAAACGCTTTCCCTTGGATACCGCCCCGTTGCCGCTATAGACTACGCAGAGGCCGCGAACCTGAAGGACTGGAATTACCGCAGCCTGGCATCCACGCTGAACCATCTCGCCAAAATACTCAAAAAAAGCGCCCCGCCCCCCTGGGCGTCAAACCTTGCCCTGGGAGGAGTCTTCTGGCTCGCCCTCATCCGCGGCGGCCTTCAAGGCGCTCTCTGGATTTTCGACTCTCTCGAACAGGAAAAAACAGCCGAAAATGTACAGGAGAGAATAAAAGAATGGAAAGTCTATCAATGAAGATTTTACCATGCAATCCTTTCCCAAAACTCCATCTGCCGCAAAAATCAGGGAAAAATACCCTGTCAGCCAGTGCTAAGAAATATGTGCGCATTTTTGGCGTTTCACGCCAAAAACCAGGCTTTCCGCTCCAAGTCCTCGGCTTTGCCGATGCAAAGCCTGTGGGCTTTCCGCTGCAATCCAGGTTGCATGGGCGAGCAATAATTTTGCATGCCCCGGCAAACGCACGCGGAAGCGTGTCCATGACAACAAGACC
>JAISND010000159.1 GCA_031276615.1 Treponema sp.
CCCCCCGTGCTAAGATACGCGCGAGGAAGCACATATGACGGCTAATTCCGCGTCCCCCGGTCAGGAGGACCTGATCCGGGCGGGGGCGCTCCTCTCCGGGGAGTCCGACTTCAAATCCCTTGTCTCCGTACTGGTGGAACAGACCCAGGACATTGTCCGGTCCGATCTTGCCGCCTTTTACCTGTTCAGGGATTCGGGAGATCTCCGCCTGATGTACAAACGGGGACGCCGCGCCGCGCCCGAGCGGTTCTCCGGGAACGGCGAGCTGATTCCCTTTCTCCGTGAATGCGGCGAGGCGGCGCTGTGCAACGGCGGCGGGGACGGCTTCCTCCGGGAGACCCTGCTGGCGGAATCCATGCAGAGCGGCGCCGCCCTTCCCCTCCGCGGCCCCTCCGGGGACATCGGCGTCCTCTTCGTCAATTCCGCGACGAGGCTCTTCTTTAACCGCAGCCGCTTTTACTTCCTCGACTCCTTCACCAAACTTGCCGGGGGAATCATGCAGACCTCGCGGCTGTTCAGCGAGATGAAGGAGTATCTGGCGAAGATCGAGGCCATGGAACGGTACCAGGAGAGCATCTTCAATTCCATGACCAACATGATCATTGCGGTGGACGCGGAGGGGCGGATTCATTACTTCAACCGGGCGGCAATGGAGGCTATGGGACTCGGCGATGACGCCATCGGCCGGAGCATGGACGAAACCTTCCGGGGAAGCCTCTCCGCCCGGACCCTGAGGACCATCACGGAAAGTTCCTCCGGCCGGCGGGAGATCCTCGGCCTTGAGGGCATCTACCGGCGGGAGGGAAGGGAACTGGACTATTCCCTCAACATCACCCCGCTGGAAACCAGGCGGGGAAGAAGCGAGGGGATGACCCTGCTCTTCACCGACCAGACCAGGGAGAAGGAACTCAAGGGCAGGATCAGCGCGGTCACCGAGGAGCGGCGGATTATCAAGGACATGTTCTGCCGTTACATGTCCAGCGAAGTGCTGACCAACCTGATGGAATACCCGGAACGGATCAGGCCCGGAGGTGACAAGAAGAACGCCACGGTGTTCTTTGCCGACATCCGGGGCTACACGAGTTTCTCCGAAGGCCGGGAGCCGGGGGAGATCATCGATATCCTTAACGGCTACTTCGGCGAGGCGGTGGAGCATGTCGTAAAACACCGGGGCTACATCGACAAGTTTATCGGGGACTGCATCATGGCGGTCTGGGGCGTGCCCCTTGAATCGGAGGAGGACGACGCGGTCAACGCGGTGTCCTGCGCCCTGGAGATTCAGCAGCTCGTAAAATCCTCGCGGCGCCGCTTCTTCCTCAAGGAGGCGGCCCGGCTCAAGATTGGCATCGGCATCAATTCGGGGCCGCTGGTGGCGGGGAATCTGGGGAGCCTGCGGCGCATGGATTATTCGGTAATCGGGGACACGGTAAACCTCGCCTCCCGGCTTGAAGGGATAGCGGGGGCCGGGGAGATCATCATATCCCGGGCCACCCGTGAAAAAACGGGAGACCGTTTCCGTCTGGAAAAAAGGCCCGACGTGATGGTCAAGGGCAAGGACCGGCCCGTTGAAATTTACCGGGTTCTGGGTTATGCGTAAAATAAGGAGAAAAACATGCGCAGTCTGACCGGTTTTTTGGGCGTTCCGCCTTTCGTACTTTTTCCCGCCTGCGCCGCGGCGGCGCTTCTGGCCGCTTTCCTTGCCGTGTTCATCCGGTTCCGGCTTGTCAGGGCCCGGTATCACAAAATTTTTCGTTCCGCGGATCTGTTCAAAGCCTTCCTCGCCTGCCGGAAGAAAGGGTTTCTGAAAAAAATCTTCCTCGCCTGGATGAGGGAAGAAGGGAGGGAAGCCGTAATCCGCCGCCTTGCCGCCTCCTGCGGGGGGGAGGACTTCGACGGGGCCTGGGCGTACCGGCTGCTCGGCGCGCCCTTTGTCCGGGGGGATCCGTCCGCGGCGGACATCGGCGCGCCGCTGCGGGAAATGACCGGCGAACCGGCGTGGCAGGCCCGGTATTTCAGCTACCGGCTGCTCCTCCACAACGGGGACGCCGGAACCTTCCGCAGCCTGAAGGACGGCCTCTCGGACTCCCATCCCCTGATCCGTAAAATAATTACCGGGGGCATCGGGGCCGCCGGCGGAGCCGAAACCTATTCCCTGCTCTGGGACAGGCTGATCCGCGATCCCGTCTACGAGGTAAGGGAAACCGCCAGAAGGCGAATCGGGAAGGAATTCCCCGGCCGCTACGATCCCCGCCAGGCGCGGGACCCCCTGGAGGCGGAGCGGCTGCTGGAACTCCTCGACCCCGCCTCCCAGCCGGACAGGGCGCTGGCCGTGGAGTATCTGGAACATGAAAACCCGGAACTCCGCTATCCGGCGGCGGCATTTCTGGACAGGACGGGAGTGCTGGCGGGCATCCTGTCGGACAGCAGCCTGGACGATCCGGGGGGCGTCAAGCGAAACACCGCCCTTCTGGCAAAAGCCCTTGAAGCAGGCGTATCCGGTTTTCTCGACAGCGCCGGAGTGCCCTCCGGGGATCGGGGGGACGCCCGGACCGGCGCCGCCCTCCTCATCGCCGCACGGCTCCTCGGCTCCGGGGGAGGGACAGGCGAAAACGCGGACCATCTGGCGGCGGCGGTGTTCTCCTTCTTCAACGGCAGGCGGATCGAAAGCTGGAACGCGGAAATTTACACCCTGACCCTGGAGAGCATCGCCCTCAAGGGAAGCGGCCCGAGCCTCTCCGCCCTGAAAGCGGAGCTTGAATTCCGGGAAAACCAGCGGGAATTTCTCACCCTGCTCCTTCCCCGGCTTCCCCTGAAGGCGTCACACCTTTTTCTGCCCGTCCTGTTCCGCTTCCTCCACAAACCCGGCTTCCCCGCGGGGGAAGAACTCATTGCCGGCCTCTGCCGCTTCGAGCCGGATCGGCTCCTGCCGGAGGTGTTTCGCATTCTCAACGGGCAGCGCCCCCTCTTTCCCCACCCGGTCCGCATTGCCGCCCTGAAGATACTCGCCGCCCTGCGGCTCCCCTACTGCCTGGGACGGGTACTGGAAAGCCTGCCCACCCTGGAAAGCGGCGAAATCCGGGAGATTGCCCCCCTCCTCGCGGGCTACCCGCCGGAGATCTTCGGGGAAAAGGTGAAAACCCTTCTCGAATCCCCGGACGGCAAAATCCGCGCCTGCCTCCTTGCCCTCCTCCCCGCGGCGGGGAACCACGGCTTTGTCAGGGAAACGCGGGCGGGGCTTCGGGACGCGGACAGCGAAGTCAGAATCGCCGCCATTCAGTCACTGCTGGAATCCGGTGAAATCAAACTCCTCAACCAGGAAACTTCCCTGCTCCGGGACCCGGTGGAAAAGGTCCGCGTCGCCACCGCCAGGGTAATCGGGCAGCACGGGGATCCCGCCGCCCTGGCCATACTGGAGGAACTGCTGACCGATCCCGGCGAGGCATCTTCGGTGAAGAAGAGCATCGCCGCGGGGCTGGGCCTTTCCGAAAGCGGCGGCAGCCTGGAAATCCTCATCGGCCTTCTGGAGGCCGCCCCCGCGGGACTCCCCGAGGGCCTTTCGCCGGAGGATGTGTACGGGGCTCTGAAGCAGCGCCGCGGCAAAAAAGACCTGGCCCTGCTCATCGAAAATTTCCGGGACGCCCCGCCGCCGCTGAGGGAAAAACTGATCCCCGTGTTCAGGAGCCAGGGCGAGGAGGCGGAACCGGGTATCCTGGCCCTCCTTGAGGACGAGGTTCTGTCCCTGAAACCCTACCTGGCCCGGATACTGGAGGAAACGGGCTATGTGGAACAGATGATCCGCCGCCTTTCCGCCAGGGACGTAAAGGTACGCCGGGAAGCCGCCCGGCGGCTCTCCCTGCTGGGAACCCTGCCCTGCTTCCGGGGCCTCGTGACGGCCGCCAGGGACCCCGATCAGGAACTGCGGGTACTGGTAGTAAAGGCGCTGGAAAAACTGAAAAGCCCCGAAGGAGAAAAGGTTCTGGAAGAACTGAAGGAGGACCCGGACCGGCGCGTCCGCCGCTACACCCGCTGGGCCCTCGAGCGGCTTGAGGCGCTGAAGCTGGAATAGGGTTGTCCGGAAACTTCAGTTTCGGGGAGCCAGGCTTTGCCTGTCCGGCTTCCCCGGCTTCCCCGGATTTATCGGTTTGAATTCGCGAAAATTGGCGTAATTCGCGGAGGGTTTTTCTTGAGTAAACGCCTATGGACTTTAGTCCGCGATAACCAGGCTGACGGCAGCAGGCAAAGAGAGCTGTTCCGCCGAATAAAAAACCGCCTCCGCAAGCCATCCCGCCACGGCCGTTCCCATGCTGAGGTCGGTTTGGGGGGCGGCGGAACCCCGCGCCAGGACGCGGTTATGGTTCCTGATATATTCATCCAGGGTATCCATAAGGCGGCGGAACCCCATTGCCTGCCCTTCCTGTTCGTAAAAAATGACTTTCTCCGGCGCGGGCATGCGCTGAAGCCATTCGTATTTTATATGATCCCACAAATTTCCCCGAAATGACGGAGAATGGGAATAGCAAAAATAATCGCAGACGTAATGGCTGGCGACCCCCATGAAGTACGCAAAAGGCGCGGAACAGGGATCGAAGCAGCCTTCATACAGCCGGAGAATGGATTTCCTGACGGAAAGGGCGGAACAACCGTATTCATGGCGGCGGAACAGAAATGAAAAATAAATATCCGGAGCGAGGTTGCCCAGGATAAAGGGGAAGCGTTTGAGGCCCATTCCGTTACGCTTCATCCGCCTGTAAATCATTTCCGCCATTTTGTAATGGTTCAACAGTTTCAAATTCCTGTCTCCTTTTGGGCGGTTTTCTTCCGTCGAAAAAACCGCAGTCCAGATAGTATTTTATATCCCCAAGCCAAAGACGCAGTATCCGCCGGTCAGGGGCTTTTCCGGAAAATGTTCTGAAAGGATGCCGTATCACATAACGGAAAATCCCGAAAAGCTGGGACGGATCCATAAAACATTCCCAGTGGCATTTTTTACAGAACGGCTTTTGTCCGCCCCGCGGTTTTTTGAGTTCCGCAACGGAAGCCCCCATGTCCTCATCCCCGCGGTAGCCGCAGGGGTAGATATGGCCGTCCCGGCTGTCCATGTAGAAGTAACAGATTCCGCCGAGGCAGGGGAAAAGAAGTTCCCGGGAATTTTCGCGGGAAAGGGCATAGAGTACCGAAAGGGGAGTGAAGATTCGGATGGACTTTCTGTAGACCGGTATGGTTTCGAGCAGCGCCCCGAACACAAGGCGCAGTTCGCGCCGGGAAAAACTCACCATGATGTCATCCGATATGGCCCCGTAGGCGGGTCTCCCCGCTTCCGGATCCGCGGTCTCAAAGCTCATGGGGTAACAGACATTGGCCATGGTAAAACCCATACTGGCGGCTTTGGCAAAAAAGGCGTCAAAGCCCCGGCGGAAACTTTCAAGGAAGGCGCCTTCGTCTCCCGTCTCGCCCAGCGGCGGAATCAGCTCCCCGGCGATAAAGCGGTTTATCCCCAGATTGACGGCGGGGTAGAGGCCCCTGGCGTGAAACTCGGGCAGGGCTTTGACGATGCCGCCGATTACCCCCGGAAGGCCGCGCAGCCGTTCGTGGGTTTCGGTGTCCGCGGAATCCATGCTGATCCAGAAATTCCGCAGAGGGCTTTTCACCAGTGATTCGACAAAGGGGATCAGCCGGGCCGGGCCGGCGGCCTTTCCGCCGGGGGCGAACATATACCCGTTGGTACCGCTGCGCAGGTAAGGGATTTTCAGGCCCCCGGCGTAATCCAGAAGGTCCAGGATTTCGGGGATATTGATGAAGGGTTCGCCCCCGGTAAACGACACCGCCTCAACGCCGTTTTCGGCGCAGTCCCGGAGGGCCTTTTTGACGGTTTCCGCCGGGAGCCTGACGCGGCTGATTTCCGCTTCCCGGCGCATGCCGCACTGGGGACAGCTTCCGTTGCAACGGTTGCTTATCTGGATGACAAGCTGTCCGGGAAGCCGCGAGGGCCGGGCGAAGGCCAGGGCAAAGAGGGCGGCCGGCAAAGCCATTATGAGGCCCTCTGCCAGTACCGCCGCTGTTCCTCAATGACCCCGGCATAGGTGTTTAAAAGCCCGTCAAAAACGCGGTTCCAGTCCCGGGCCAGGGCGGTTTTTCGGGCCTTCTCCGCCAGATTCCGGCGGAGTTCCGAATCTTCCATAAGGGTCACCAGGTTTTCCAGAAAGGCTTCCCGGCTGCCTTCGGGACAGAGCAGGGCGTTGCTTCCGTGGGAAAGAAAATCCGTAACGCCGCCGCTTGCCACCCCCGCCACCGGCAGGCCCGAAGCCATTGCTTCCAGGGCGGCGTTGCCGAAGGTTTCGGTTCCCGATGGAAAGGCGAAACAGTCCGCCGAAGCGTAGATTTCCGAAAGTTCCCTGCCCCGTTTGAATCCGGTAAGAACCGCGTTGGGCAGATTTTGCCTTCGGATTGTTTCGGTACAGGGGCCGTCCCCGGTAAACACAAACGCCGTTTTCCCCGGAAAACGGCGTTCAAATTCGGCGGCCGCGTAGAGCAGCATATCAAGATTCTTTTCCGGGGAAAGCCGGCCTGCGTAAAGAAATATGAATTTGCCCTTTCCAATCCGGTTCCGCAGATCTTCGTTCCGGTATCCGGGGTTAAAGAGCGCCGCGTCTATTCCCCGGGACCAGATACCCAGGTTCCGGTACTGCCTGCGGAAAAGGTCCTCCAGGGTATGCCGGGAGGGCGCCAGGACGCGATGGGCAAAACGGTAAAACCACGCGAGGTATCTTTCCAGCACCGGCCTGAGAAACTCAAGGTTAAAATAGCGCAGATACTCGCCGTAGTTGGTGTGGTAACTCATTACCAGGGGAAGTTTGCGGCTAAGGGCGTAACGCATGCCCCGGAAGCCGATTCCCATTTCGGTAGTTACATGAACCAGGTCCGGCCGGAACTTATCGCAGATTTCATCGATTTCCCGGAAAGAGGGAAAGGCCAGACGGCTTTCCGGGGAAAGCCGCGTTTTCAGGCCCCTGAAACGGTACAGGTTCCGGTAAAGGGAATGTTGGTTCTCCCGATGGAACGTATTCTCATCTTCGTAGGCCGGGGCGAAAATCGTATGATGGATACGTTGCTCGCCCAGGTAGGCCCCGAGTTTGGACAGGGTGTTGGTTACCCCGTTTACCTCGGGGTTATAGGTGTCGGTAAAATACACAATTCTCATTCAGCCCCC
>JAISND010000216.1 GCA_031276615.1 Treponema sp.
CCTACCCAGGTGTACTGGTGCCCCTGGTAGCGTTCCACGTCCGTTTCCGTTTCCAGGTACCGCAATTCCAGTTCCGCGCCGCCGGGGAAGGTAAAGCGCCGTTCCCCGACCTGATACTCCGCCCCTAACGGGAGGTATAATTCCCGGGCCCGGCGTAAGAGTTCCCCCAGTTCGGTATAGGTTTTCCGGAAGAGGATCCCCCGCCAGTTATGCCCCCATTCGTTCACCCCGGAAAGAAAATCCGCCAGGAGGAAATCCGATTTTCCCCCGCCCGCGGCGCCGCCGTACAAGAGTTCAAACGCGGGACAGGCCAGGGCCCGGGCCTGTTTCGGCTGGGGCTGCCATAAAATATGCTCCGCCATTTTCAGCCTACCTCAAGGGCCGATTTTTCGGCAATCTTGATGATGGGGAGGTCCCCCACCAGGGTAATCTCCTCCCGGATCATTTTTATGTATTTCTGCAGCATCTCCACCGCGGCGTCCTTGTCGGCGAATTTGTAGGTGAGGGTCTCCTCCCCCTGGGCGTTCACCTTACGGTTGATGCTGTCGATACAAACCTCAAGGCCCTTCTCCCGCAACTCCTCCTCGGTAAGCTTCACCTTCCCGTCGAGGCCGACGATCTCGGTGATGTCGTAAAAGGCCCGGACCGTCCAGTAGTCAAAGATTTTTTTCTCCAGGGGGATCTTGGATTCCTGCAGGATTTCCCCCAAAAGGCGGGAAATTTCTTCCCGGACCTTGGATATTCTGAGCAATTTGCTTGCGGTCTGGCCGGCGTTTTTCGCCGCGTACCCGGCTCGGATGGCAGCCTGGTTCCCGTTGCAGTCCCTAACGTACTCCCGGCAGAACGCGGCCTGTTTGTCGTTCAGCTTCTGCCCGGCCTTACTTTTCCCCATGCCGCCCCCTCCGCCGGTTGAGGCGCGATTTGAGGATATGCTCCAGTTCCGCCAGGGCGGGATCGGGATTCAGCGCATACACCCCATGGCTCACCTGGTACAGGGGATATTTCAGGGACAGGGTGGTGATGATCCCCGGCACCGCGGTTTTCGCCCGCCCGGTTATCCGCATGATGTCCCGGTAACTGATGGGCCGCTTCCGCAGCAGCTCATACAGGGCGCCGTAGTTTATTTTCCCCTTCCCCACAGGGCCAGTATAACCCCACTGGGTCATTTTTTCAACGGCCATGGGTCAATTTGTCCTTCCGGCGTAGGCCGTTCTGCGCCGCCGTTTATCCCACGCTAACTGAAATCTTTTTAGTCAAATTGTGCAGCATTTCACTTACTTTTGCCCGTTCCTCGTCGCTAATACGCTCCGCAGGAGCGGCCAATGGCGTCGGATCGGGGATGTTGTCAAGTATTTCATCCCGGTATTTCTCGATTTCCGCCGGGCCGGGGGCTATCCGGTTTGCACGGGAAAAACGCTTCACCAGCACCGCCGCGGCGGAATCAAGAAATCCCGCAGACTTTCCGCCGAGGTAGGCGTCCATGACATCAAAAACAATACCGCCGTATTTTTCCCCGTAGTAATTTTCGCAAAACCGCATGAATTCTTGTTTGGTCATCTTATCACCTCTTGAAAAGCCCCTTGATGCTTTCCTGGATGTTTTTATCAAGCTCCGTCTCCCGTTCCGGCAGGGAGGCTATAACGATTTCCCAAATCCAATGGGTGCTTAAACACCTTGGCGTAAAAACCCAGCTTCCCCGGTATTTTGCGCTGTTCGCCATCGTCTTGAAATGCTCCAAAACGTTTTTCAGGAAATCAACGGTGATTCCCGGGGCGATGTTTGAACAGCGGACGACGATTTCCTTAAGCTTCCGCATCTGCATTTTCGCGGACGGCTCATCCTGGTACATGATCGCCTTCGCCCGCTCCGACGATTCAAAACAAGCCTTGGCGGCGCGGTAAAGCTCGTTTTGTTCAGGGGTAAGCTCAAGTTTTCCGCCTTTCTTCGGCGGGGAATCGACCGGGGAAAAAGCGGGGGGCTTGCCTTGGGGGGCCGGAAGGTTTGCGGAATCAGAACCGTCTTGAGGAACCGGCGGGTTTTCAGGGGGTTCCGGCGGCAAACTATCGGGCGGTTTTAAAACAACGGCTTCAGCCGTTGGAAGGGTTTGGTCTTCGGGCGGCTCCGGCGGGGGTTCGGAAAAATTTTCGGCGTTGAATTCTTTAATATCAAGATCAGAATCAGAATCAGAATCAGAATCGTGGGCCGAATTTGCAGCATTTTCGGCATAGCCTATCCCGTTTTTGCTGCCGTTTTCGGATAGGCTATCGTTTTTAAGGCATAGGCTATCCTCTACAGGGCATAGGCTATCCGCCGGGGGAATTTCAACGTATTTTTCCACCGGAAAATCATAATGCTGCCGGCCGGCGATAAACCGCTTAATGCCGTCCGGCAGGCCCCGCAGAATTGCTACCGCCCCCAGAAACATTTTACTGCGGGCGGATATTTTCTGGTGTTTCAGCCACTTCGGAATGATGATATATTCCTGGTAGTAGTACGCCTTCCCCGCGGCCGCAAACCGTTCCATTGCCGCGTTTACTTCATCCCGGGTTATGTCCAGGTCTATGCGGATCTGCTTCAGGGAGAAATGATACACCCCGGCGGCATTGGTAAATTCATTCGTAAGCAGATGAAAGTAGATAAGCTTATCCAGCGCCGAAAGCGAATCAAACCATTCGTCCGACCAGATGGATGTCGATATGTACCGCTGCTTTGTATTGCTGTCCATGGCT
>JAISND010000289.1 GCA_031276615.1 Treponema sp.
CACTGGGGCAGCACGATGTACCAGAGGGTCTGGATGAAGCTGAAGCCCTGTGAACGGGCCGCCTCGAACTGGCCCCTGTCGACGGAGTTGAGGCCGCCCCGGACGATTTCCGCGATGACCGAGGACGTGTAGAGGGTAAGCCCCAGGGTTCCCCTGATAAGGGCGTTGCCAAAGGGCAGCATGAATATGCAGATCAGAATCCACAGCAGCAGCGGGGTACTGCGGAAAATCTCTATATAAACCGACGAGATCCGGCCGAAGATTCGGCGCTCATAGTTCCTGCACAGGGCAAGTATTGAGCCGAAAACAATGCTCGCGAAAACGGTTACCAGCGATATGATGATGGTCGTCCTCAGCCCGAACAGCATGTACCGGACATTGGCGGGACTGAAGAGATCCGAGAAAATCCGGCCGCTCATGCCGCGCCTCCCGCGGCCTGCGGGGGCAGGCGGAGTTCCCCGGCGGCTTCCGGGTGATGCCCCGCGGCATCCCGGTTCTTTACCTTCACCTCGTGCCGCCGCGCCCAGGTAACCAGGGGGAAGCAGAGCAGGAAGTAGAGAATCCCCGTCACCAGGTACGCGGGGCCGTAGCTCAGGGTGCCGTTGGAAGCCCATGAATCCGCCCGGTACATAAGGTCGCCCCCGGCGATGAGGGCAAGCACGGAGGTGTTCTTGATGAGGTTGACCGCCTGGTTTGCCAGGGGGGGCAGGACTATGGTGACGGTCTGGGGGATGACAATCCAGCGCATGGCCTGGAGATAGGAAAAGCCCTGGGAGCGGGCCGCGTCCATTTGTCCCCGGGGAATGGAAGTGATCCCCGCCCTGATCACCTCCGACACGTAGGCGCCGTGGTAAATTCCGACACAGAGCATGCCGATAAGAAACACGTCCAGTTTCAGGCCCACGTAGGGCAGGGCGTTATACACAAAAAAGACCTGTATCACCAGCGGGGTGTTCTGGAAAAATTCCACATACACCCTGGACAGGGCCCTGAGCGGTTTTTTGGAAGAGGTGGAAAAAAGCCCGAAGATGATCCCCAGAATCAGGGCCAAAAGCAGGGCGCAAAAGGATACCAGGAGGGTCATTCCGAAACCTTCCAGAAAGGCCGAGCGATCTCTCCACAGAAAAAACCACCGCATCGGCGCAAAGGGACCATTCATGCTTTCTTACCGCCTTTTCCGTTATGCGAAATACAACCCCGCGGATCGGGTACACGCCGCGTCACGCGCCCCGGTGCGGGGCGTCACGCGCAACCCGCCCCCTGCGCGGGACGCGCCTTACGCGGCGCCCAATCCGCGGGTAAAGAACCCTGAAAACCCGGCTACAGGCTGTATTTCCTGACAAGGCCCCCGACGGTTCCGTCTTTGAGCCATTTCTGAATAAGACCGTCAACCCATGCCGCAAGATCCTTGTTGCCGAGCTTGGTGGCAACGCCGTAGGGCTGGGGAGCGTAGGTGTCGTCAAGAAGCCCCACCGAGGAGTCAAGGTAACCCCGCAGGATCGCCTTGTCCACCGAGAAGGCGTCCACCCGGCCGGAGTCCAAGGCGGCCTTGATTTCGGGATAGGTGGCGAATTCGGCAAAACTTACCTTGACGCCCAGAGCGGCGGCGCCGTCCTCAATCGCCTTCCGGCTGGTCGCGGACTGGGCCACGCCGATGGTTTTGCCGTTAAGGTCTTTCAGGCTCTTGTAACCCGCGGCGGTTTTGGTCAGAAGCCCGACGCCGTCGGTGTAATAAATCGAGGAAAAGTTGTAGGTCAGCTTCCTTTCCTCGGTGACCGTAAAGGTGGCGATGACAAAATCGATGTCCCCGTTGTCAAGCAGGGGCCCCCTGGTTTTCGCGGTTACCGGGGTAAAGGCTACCCGTTCAGGATCCCCGAAAATCTCGTTGGCGATGAGCTTGGAAAGTTCGATCTCAAGCCCCTCGTATTTTCCCGTCTCGGGATTCAGCAGCCCGAATCCGGGAACGTCCGATTTTACCCCGACCTTGAGGACTCCCGCCTTCTTGATGGCGTCAACGCCGCCCGCTCCGGCGTCGCCTTTGCCTCCGGCAAATACCGCCCCGCTTACGGCCAATAAAATTAAAGCCGTACACGCCCAGTTTTTCACTGTTTTCATTCTTTTCTCCTTTGAGACTTTCCCAAAACTTCAGTTTTGGGACAGGCTCCTTTATCGCAAAATTTTACTCAGGAACGCGCCGGTACGCTCGTTCCTGGGATGTTCAAAAAATTCCTCCGGCGGAGCTTCTTCCACGATAACCCCGCTGTCCAGAAAGATCACCCGGTCCGCCACCTGCCGGGCAAAACCCATCTCGTGGGTTACCACTACCATAGTGATGGACTCCCGCGAAAGCCGTATCATCACGTCAAGCACTTCCTGAACCATTTCCGGATCAAGGGCGCTGGTGGGCTCGTCAAAGAGGAGTATCTTCTGCCTGGTTGCCAGGGCCCGGGCAATGGCGATCCGCTGCTGCTGCCCCCCGGAAAGGGTGGCGGGGTAGGCCCCGGCCTTGTCCCGCAGCCCGACCACGTCAAGGTAATGATAGGCAATTTCCTCGGCCTCGGCTTTTTTCTTTTTCTGGAGCCTGACGGGCGCCAGGGTAATATTCTGCAGAACCGTCATGTGGGGGTAGAGGTTGAACTGCTGAAACACCATTGCGCAGTAGGTGCGTACCAGCCAGGTACGGGTCGTCCTGAGCAGAGGCTCCCCGTTGAGAAAAACCTCCCCCTCGGTGGGTTCCTCCAGGGCGTTGATGCAGCGGATCAGGGTGGATTTACCCGAACCCGAAGGCCCGATGATGGTCACCTTTTCCCCTTCCCGGACATGGAGATAGATGTCCTTCAGCACCTGTAGGCGCCCGAAGGACTTGCAAAGGCCTTTTATCTGAATCATGCCTCCCCCTTAACCTTGAATAAATATACAGAAAAATGAATAGTTATGCAATACCCGGAATCGGCTTTTTCTTTCTGCGTAACATGGGGCAATAATTCGATTCTGCCCGCAAAGCCGGTTACTTCGCGGACAGACACTAATTCGCGGACCCTTTGGTTTCGCCAATTTTTTTAGACCGCGAATTGCTTTTCCCGTTACGGCAGGTCTTGCAAATATAATAGATGTATATTATATTTTATTTAATACTCTTGTTATATTTGCAAAGTAAAGGACGTGGAATTATGGATGCCATTGAACGGCGTATAGGCGGGCCTGTGGCCAAAGACTTCAGGGACATCGAAGCGGTTTTCATCAACGGGCCAAGGCAGGCCGGCAAAAGTACCTTTGTAGAAACCTTCGGGAAAAATTACAAAAAGACACTTTACGCCTCCTTTGACGATATTTCCCTGCGGGCGGCGGAAATCGCTTCGCCGGGATCGACCTTTGACGGCGCGGAAGAAGGTCTTGTCATTCTGGACGAAATACAGCATGTTCCCGAATCGTTCCTCGCCCTCAAGGCAAAAATTGACGGGCTCAGGCGCAAAAAAAAGAAGGTTAAATTTTTGCTTACCGGTTCGGCAGATGTCACGCTGTTTCCGAAAATCGCGGAGGCCCTGGTGGGGCGCGTGTATATCAGAACCATGTATCCCTTTTCGGCGGCGGAAATTCTGAAGACCCCCGGAACCTTTGTTTCCCGGCTCTTCCGGGGGCCGCCGCCGGATTTGAATTATTCAAAGCCCGGGGTGTCAAAAATTATCCCCCGGGCAAGTTTCCCCAAATTGTCGCTCGAGATAAAAAACAGGGAGCAGTGGTTCCGGGCTTACCTGACGACTTTGCTGGAACGGGACATCAAAAACCTTTCGGACATAGACAGGATCGAGCTTTTCCCCCGGCTTCTTTCCGTTCTCGCAAACCGGGCCGGGGGGCTTCTCAATGACGCCGATCTTGCGCTGGCCCTCAAGGTATCCCAGCCGACGCTGAAGCGGTACCGCAGCCTGCTTAACGGGGTGTTTTTAACTTTTCTGCTGCCCCCCTGGTTCAAAAAACTGGAGAAGCGTTTTGTAAAATCCCCCAAGGTGTACTTTAACGACACCATGCTCCTCTGTCACGTTCTGGGGGGCAGGCCGGAAGAGCTGGAGAAAAAACGGCCGGAGATATACGGATTCGTGCTTGAAAATTTTGCCGCCTCGGAACTGAACAAGCAGTTAAGCCTTCTGGGCGGCTGCGGACTGTACCACTTCAGAACCAGCGATCAAAAGGAAATTGATTTTCTTGTCGAGGCCGGGGACGGCCGCCTGCTTGCCCTTGAGGTAAAGGCTTCCGCGACGGTTCTGCCCGGGGATTTCAGGCATATCCGTTTTCTGGAAAAGGCCCTGCCCGAAAATTTCGTGCGGGGCATCATCCTTTATCAGGGGGAAAGGGCGATTCAGTTCGGCAAAAAACTCTTTGCCCTGCCCCTTTCCGCGCTCTGGGAACTGTAACAGAGTTGTTCAGATCGCGTGGCCGAACCGGAACTTCGTCGAACCAAAGGTTCATTGTGGTTCATATTATGGGAACCTCTGGAAACCCAATCGGGGTTTTTAGAGGTTCCCTTATTCTTTCTGCGTAACAGGAGGCAATAATTCGCGGACCCTTTGATCCTTATTGATTCCCGGGTAAACGCGCCGGGGCAGGAACCCCGCCTTCCAATCAGCGGGCGGAAGAAGAATTTCCCGCCCGTACTTCCGCAAGCGCCTTCTCCTGCGCCGCGATAACCCGGTCGCACCAGTCGTCGAACTCCGGATCATCCTGCT
>JAISND010000015.1 GCA_031276615.1 Treponema sp.
CCGTAAAAGTCGTCAGGGCCGTGGTAGTCCTTCTGAATAGCGTCTAGAACTTCTTTCGTAAAAGCCATACTTGCTCCTTTGGGTAGTATAGCCGTTTACACAAAATTTGTTACAGGGTCAACGCAAGAGAGAAACCGCTTCTCTTATTTCTGAGAACTTTCAGTTGTTCACCGATGTTTTTATACCGGCCGCCTAATGATATTCCCATGCCTAAAGCAGTATATCTCCAAAAGCCGTTTCCTCTCGGCCTCCGTGAGCCTGACATGATATTCCTTCCCTTTCATTCCTTCCTTACCCTCCTCCCTCTTGGGTTGAGGTTAATATATAAGAATCTGTTTAGGTGTTACAAGGTACTAGTATCCCGGCACCAGTGGGAATGTGGGTTTGTTTCCCCGCAAGAGACCGCAGCGCCGAGGGAAGCGCAAGGGATAGAAGCGGAATTTTTGCCTCGGAGGGGCAAAAATTGGAGCGGATAGCCCGGTTTTTTGCGGTGTGTAGCGCCGCAAAAAATGCGCCAAAACCCACAAGTTTAATCATGTCGCTATACTAGCCGGATTTTTTATGCGCCGACCATGACACGTCCCTGAACCAAATGGAAAGCCGGATCGAAAAACGAAACCCGTGCCAAAATTTTCGCGCCTCTTTTCCGGCAGTTTCTTTCCCGAAGGCTTGCAAAAAAATCAATTAACGTAAATAGTACAGCCTATGGGAAAAACTGATGCCCCCGCCGGCGAAGCCCCGTTCAAGCCCTGGCCCGGCCTGGGCGCCTGGGGCAGAAACCTTGTTCTGGCCGGCGGGAACGGTGAGCTTTTTTATTACGATGTCCCCGCGGCCGTGAAGCGGGATGGCGGGAACACCGCGGCGGCCGGGCAAAACGCCTCCGCGGGTTTCGCCGCCGGCCGGGCGCAAAACGGCAGCCCCGTGCTTGTCCTCATCCACGGGCTGGGGGACGAGGCGGATTCATGGCGGCACATCATCCCCCGTTTAAGCGCCGCCGGCTGCCGGTCCCTCGCGCCGGATCTGCCCGGCTTCGGCAGGTCAGCCGTCAGGGGCAGGATAAACCTTGACAGGCACGCGGCGCTGCTGCTTTCCTTTATGCAGGAGACCGGCGCGGCAAGTCCCGGCCGTCCCGCGGCGCTGGCGGGAAACTCCCTGGGCGCGGTCATCGCGGAGCTTGCCGCTTCCAGGCGGCCCGACCTCGTGAAAGCCCTCATACTCATCGACGGCTGTTTTCCGCTTTCAGGCGGTCCTGACCGGGGCCTCCTTCTTATGGGCCTGCCTTTTATCGGAAAGCGCTGGTACCGCGCCTTCCGCAAAGACCACGGGGGAGCGTGGAAATCCCTCTACCCCTATTACCACAATCTTGACGGCATGGACCGGGCGGACAAAGAGTTCCTCCGGGAACGGGTAATCGACCGGGTGGAAAGCGCCGGCCAGGAGCGGGCCTACTTTGCCTCCCTGCGGAGCATGAACATGCTCAGCCTTTTCGGCGGGGCAGCCCTTTCCTTTGCCGTGAGGATCTTTCCCGGAAAGATCCTCCTTCTCTGGGGATCGGAGGACAGGATAGTTCCGGAAAACAGGACCGCGGAGTTCCGGTCTCTCCGGGGCGACGCGGAATTGCGCATAATAAAAAAGGCTGGGCATCTGCCCCATCAGGAAAAACCGGAAGAAACCGCGGATGAAATGCTGCGCTTCCTTGCAGGAGTGAACAATGGCGGGTAACAGGTTAGGCGAAATTTTTTCCGTTGTCAGTTTCGGCGAATCCCACGGGCCGGCTATGGGCTGCGTAATTGACGGATGCCCCGCGGGGCTTTCCCTTTCGCCGGAGGATATACGCCGGGAGCTGCGGCGGCGGCGGCCGGGTCAGGGCGGCGCTTCCACAGGCCGCAACGAACCCGATGAGCCTGAAATTCTTTCGGGGGTTTTTGAGGGCAAAACCCTGGGAACCCCCATCGCCATAGTGGTCAGAAACGCCGATCAACATTCGGCGGATTACGAAAATCTGCGGGACCTCTACCGGCCGGGACACGCGGATTTAAGCTGGGAGGCAAAATACGGCGTCCGGGATCACCGGGGCGGCGGCAGAAGTTCCGGCCGGGAAACCCTTTGCCGGGTCGCGGCCGGGGCGGTGGCGAAAGTTTTTCTTGCGGCCGGGGGCATACAAATCCGCGCGTGGACCTCATCCATCGCGGGGATAGACATTCCCGGCCCCTTTCTGCCCGGGGGCGGGCAGGATCCGGCCTTCGATTTTGACGAAACCGAAAACAACCCCTTCCGTATCCCCCGCCGGGATTATGCCGAAAGGGTGGCGGAAAAAATCGGGGCCCTGAAAAAAGAGGGGGACAGCGCGGGCGGCGCGGTGAGCTGCCGGGCAGAGGGACTGCCCGCGGGGCTGGGGGAGCCTGTCTTCGGCAAACTGGACGCCCGGCTTGCCGCGGCCATGCTTTCCCTTGGGGCCTGCAAGGGAATCGAATTCGGCGCGGGCTTTGCGGCGTCCGGCATGAAGGGGTCCGAAAACAACGACGTTCCCCTGCCGGGCGGGGCTTACAAAACAAACAACGCCGGAGGCGTTCTGGGTGGCATTTCAACAGGCATGCCCCTTGAATTCCGGGCGGCCTTCAAGCCCGTTCCTTCAATTTCAGGGGAGCAGGAGACCATAGACAGGCGGGGGGAAGTCCGGAAGATTATCATTCAGGGACGCCACGATGTCTGCATTGTGCCGCGGGCGGTACCGGTAGTGGAGGCCATGTCCGCCCTCGTGCTGGCGGATCTCCTGCTCCTCCAGCGCTGCGCCGGGATCCAGGAGCCTGTTCACACCAAGAGAACATGATATACCCGATCCATGAAAATAACGCGGGAACAACGGGAGAAAATCATTCGCTTTTTCCCGAAACAGCGGGGAAACGTAAAAGTCGATAACCGTATCTTTCTTGACGCCATCATCTATATCTGCGAGAACGGGTGTTCCACGCCTTGCGGGAAGAACAGATAACGAACAGGCGCATAACCGTTGTTTCTCCGGATTCAACTCCGGTAAAA
>JAISND010000066.1 GCA_031276615.1 Treponema sp.
TGGCTCTTCCCTGTTTTCCAGGCAAGCGCATTTGCCGGGGGAAATTATCATGGGCGGGGAAAAACAGGGTGGAATATCGGCAGGGCGCCATTGGATGATAAGCATAAACTTCCCCGCGGAGACGCCGTGCCCGTACCTTGGCTCTTCCCTGTTTTCCAGGCAAGCGCATTTGCCGGGGGAAATTATCGCGGGCGGGGGAAAACAGGGTGGAATATCGGCAGGGCGGGGTGCCGGAGGTAAAAACGCCCTGGGCGAAGGGCGTTTTTGGCCTCCGGCAGGCCCCAGGAGAAACTTGTACCCTGTTTTCCCCCGCCCGCGGCAGTATCACGTTTAAATGTACTTGCCCAATTTCACAAGAATTGCAAAAATTTAAACCAGAATATGTAAAAATTGTAGACCGCCGCCATGTAAGATGATATAATAATCAAGCTGGTTTCAAAACAGAAGTTCTGAAACAGCTTCAATCAACAATGTTTTTCTGAAAAGTACCAGGAGGTATCTATGAAATTCACGAAAAAAATTATCGGGCTGGCGGGGCTGGTTCTTGTGGCGGTCTCCGTACTGGCGGCCTGCAGCGGGAAAAAAGAAACCGCCCAGCCGGCGGTTCCCGCGGCGGCTCCCGCTGCGGTTACCAAACTGACCATCTGCGGCACCAACGGCGTCGGCGACACCCAGTCGATGGCGCACGAGGAATTTGCCAAACGGCTCAACGCCCTGGGCGGCTGGGAAGCCGTCGCGAAGGTATCTTCCGAAATGGGAAGTACCGATGACGTGACCGAGCAGGCCCTGGACGGCGCTCCGGTTATCGCCGCTTCCGATCCCTCACGGCTGGCCTCATACGTGCCCGAATTCGGCGTGCTTATGATGCCTTTCCTTCTGAGTGATTATTCCCAGCTGGACAACCTCATGGATACGCCCCTCTACAAGGAGTGGACGCAGAAGCTCCGCGACCAGGGCCTTGTACTCCTGACCAACAACTGCCTCACGGGCTGGCGGAACTGGGTGACCAACAAACCCATCAGGAAGCCGGAGGACCTCAAGGGCCTGAAGATCCGCACCATGGGGAATCCCATTGCCGTCAATTCCGTAAACGCCATGGGCGCCATCGCGACTCCGATGAACCAGAACGAATGTTACAACGCCATTACCACAAAGGTAATCGACGGCGGCGAGTGGCAGCTTCCGACCATTTATTCTTCCAAGTTCTACGAGGTCTGCAAGAACATCAGCCTTTCCCACCACTTCCTGCTTACCGGCTCCATCGTCGCGGGCACGGCCTGGTACGACAGCCTGAGCAAGGAGCAGCAGACCCAGCTGAGCGAAACCGCGGTCAAGACCTACAAGGACAACCAGGCCCTGGTTCTGGAATACGAAAAAAAGTACCTGGACGAGATGCGTGACAAATTCGGCGTGGCGGTTGAGGAGAATCCGGATCGCGAGGCTTTCAAGGCGGCTACCGCCTCCCTCTACGCGGACAAGGCAACCACCGGCGGCGCGGATTTTGAAGCCCTTCGTACGGAGCTTTACAAACAGCTTGGCATTTAGCGGTTTGTTGCGCTTCGCGCATAAACTGTATAAAAATTCACGAAAGTGAATTTTTATACTTTGCCGGTTTTGAGGGTAGAGTTGTCCGGAAACCCCGATTTCCGGACAACTTCCGTTTAAAAACAGCAAAATGCCCCGTATCTTGCAGGGCCCGCAGGCTGACCTTTGGCCGGGCAAGCGGGTTAGCGGACAGGTCTATTGTCCGCCGGGTGGAAATTTATGGCGTATAACAGCGAAGGGGGAGTAATGCTTCAAAAGGTTTACCGTGTTTACTGCCGTATTGAAGAAACCATTGTGGGGGGCTGCTTTGTAACAATTGTCAGTCTGACTTTTCTGAACGCGCTACTGCGGGTTTTCGGGCGTCCCATCATTACGGCGGACGATATCTGCCTTCTTCTTTTCGCGTGGGCCGCCCTGCTCGGCGCGGATGTCGCCCTGAGGTATTCCCGGCTGGTCGGGATGGACATACTCGTGTCAAAGCTCCCGCCGAAGCTGCAAAAATTCTTTCAGCTTATTGTCTATATTGTCATGATAGGCGCGATGATTCTCTTCATGAGATCCGGCTTTACGCTGGCGAACAAAAACTGGAAGCGCGCCTTCAACAGCCTTCCCATCTCCTACGGATACGTGACTCTCAGCTTTCCTGTCTGCTGCTGCCTGATGATTTTCACCTCGATTTTGAAGATTGTCAAAGTTGCGGGCCATTTTAAGGATGACCACTATAATATAAAAGAAGATAATCCCGACCTTGTCGGCGAGGAATTTACCGGTTTGGACCCCCTTGATTTCAGCGTGGAAGATTCCGCCGGTAAAAAAGCAGCGGGGGAAAAACCATGACACTGCTGATTATTGTTTTCTTTGTTCTTTTGCTTATCAATACGCCGATTGCCTTCGTGATCGGCCTGGCGGGAACCGCGTGGTTTTTCCAGCACCCCGAATATTCGATGAATATCGCCGTGCAGCGCGTTGTCGCCCAGACCCAGTCTATCGCTTTTCTCGCGGTTCCCTTCTTCATTCTGGCGGGAAATTTAATGAACCGGACGGGCATTACCAAACACCTCATCAGCTTTTCCCGGCTCCTGACCCGCCGCATGACCGGCGGCATAGCCCAGGTTTCGGTGGTGCTTTCCACCCTGATGGGCGGGGTTTCGGGTTCGGCGGTAGCGGACGCGTCCATGGAGGCCCGCATCCTTGGTCCGGAGATGATCAAGCGGGGCTACCCCAAGGGCTACGCCGGCGGGGTAATCTGCCTGACATCGCTGATTGTCGCGACGATACCGCCTTCCCTCGGGCTGATTCTCTACGGCTTTATCGGGAACGTATCCATAGGCAAACTCTTTGTCGCCGGCCTTGTACCGGGCATTCTGATGATGATCATCCTTATGACGACGGTATCCGTGACCGCCAGGATAGGCCGTTACGATCTTCCGCCCAAAGACGCCAGGCGGCCCAGCGCCGTCGAGATATTCACCGAGCTGCGCTCCTCCGTTTGGGCGCTTATCTTTCCCCTGATCCTCATCGTCGGCATACGCTTCGGCCTCTTTACGCCCACCGAGGCGGGCGCCTTCGCCGTTGTGTACGCGCTGATCATCGGGGTTTTCGTGTACCGGGAACTGAGTTTCCGGGGTTTCCTCGCGGCCCTGAAGGATTCGTTCATCGACAACGGCGGCATACTCCTGATCATCGCCCTGTCGGGGATCTTCGGGTTTGCCCTGACCGACGAGAACACCCCCGCGATGCTGGGTTCCCTTCTTTTCGGGATCAGCGAGAATCCGAGAATACTGATGATAATCATCGTGCTGTTTCTGGTGGTTGCCGGAATGTTCATCGACAGCAACGTCAACACCCTCCTGCTCACCCCGATTTTTCTGCCGGTACTGACGAAGATGGGGGTAGACCCCGTGCACTTCGGTATCATTATGATGACGATGGTCACCATGGGCTGCATGACTCCTCCGGTCGGAACCGCGCTCTACATAGTCTGCGACATTCTGGATTGTCCCGTGGAGGTCTATTTCAAGGAGACCGCCCCGTTTTATGTGGCGGTTATAGCGCTGGACATTATTCTGATTTTCATTCCCGACGTGGTGATGTGGCTGCCCAATCTGGTATACGGACACTGAAAAATGAATCTTGCTGTTTACTTTGAAGACCTGGAACGGCGCATCAGCGCGGCTGACGAGGATTCCCTTTCCGCCCGGTGGCTTTCCTTCGCGGACTGCAAACTGGGGGAAGGCTTTTTCGCGCCCTCCCGGCCCGCGTCCCCGGCCGGCATTGACTGGCCTGATGTCAACATCAACGACTGTATTGACGACACCGACATGATGATCTACCAGCAGCTCAGGGGAGTTTCCGGCATTCTCGCCGAAGGCGGCGGGGAACTGCTTTCCCTGCGGCCGAATTACGGAACGGGGATCATTCCTTCGATGTACGGCGCCGAGGTGTTTATCATGCCCAGGGAGACAAACACCCTGCCCGGCGCGCGGACCCTCCCCGGAGGCATGGCCGACATCAAGCGCATCCTTGACAGGGGGGAGACGGACTTTTCCAAAGCCCTCGCGGGCCGCGTCTTTAACTTTGCCGGGCGCTGGGCGGAGCTTTCCCGGCCCTATGAATCCGTCAGGCGCTACGCGCACATGTACAACCCCGATCTCCAGGGGCCGCTGCCTCTGGCGGAACTGCTCTGGGGATCGGACCTTTACCTGGACATCTTTGACGAACCGGAAACGGTGCGTGCCGCGCTGGTTTTTTTCGCCAATGTGATAATTGCCTTCCTCGAAAAATTCCATGCTCTCTGCCCGCCCTTTGACGGGGAACACGGCGTGGAATGGGGGCTGCTGCACCGCGGCGCCGTGATTGTACGGAACGACGCGGCGATGAACATCTCCGGCGCCATGTACAGGGACTTCGTAAGGCCCGAGGATCAGAGGATCATCGACGCCTTCGGGGGCGGCATTCATTTCTGCGGAAAGGGCGATCATTATATAGAGGCCGTTTCGGAGATCCGGGGCCTGTCGGTGATCAATATGTCCCAGCCCGAATGTAACGATATGGAAATTATCTACCGGAATACGATTGACCGGGGGATTCTGATCATCGGGCTGCCGAGCGCCGCGGTAAAACAGGCCGTCGCGTCCGGGCGGGATCTGCGCGGGCGGGTTCACTGCGGCGCTTCCCTTGCCGCCTGGGCGGACAAAGAATCGAAATGAGCCGGGACGCCCGCGCGGGGGAACCGGCCGGGCCGCCCCTTCTCGCGGTCGAGGGCCTGACAAAAATTTACGGCCGGAAAAAGGCCGTCTCCGGCGTCAGCTTCAGCGCCCGGCGGGCCGAACTGATTGGCCTTCTGGGCCCCAACGGCGCGGGAAAGTCCAGCACCCTGCGGATGATCGCGGGCTGCCTTGCGCCGACCGCGGGGCGCGTGCGGGTGGCGGGCTTTGACGCCGCGGAACAGCCCGGCCCGGCCAAATCGCGCATCGGCTACCTTCCCGAAACGCCGCCGCTTTACCCGGACATGACCGTGCGGGAATATCTGCGTTTCGCGCGGGAACTGAAAAAGACCCCCCGCGGGAAGCGCGGCGCTGCCCCGGAGGACGGCGTCCCCGGCGCGGCCGCTAAGGACGCCGCCGCTTGGATGGACGGCGTCACCGCGGCCCTAGAGATTGGGGGCGTGATGCCCACCCTGATCCGGAACCTCTCCAGGGGGTACAGGCAGCGGGTGGGAATTGCCGCCTCCCTTGCGGGCAGGCCCGCGCTGCTGCTGCTTGACGAGCCCGGTTCGGGGCTTGACCCGCGCCAGGCCGCGGAACTCCGCCTTCTGCTCGAAAGCCTTTCCCCGGACATGGCGATTGTTGTTTCATCCCACGACCTTTACGAAATTTCATCCCTTTGCACAAGGATCATCATCATGAAAGAGGGCAGGGTAGCGGCTGACGGAAGCCCCGGTGAACTTGCCCGCCTGGGCGGCGGCCCTAAGACCGAGCTTGAGGTGTCGGGGGATCCGCGCCTGGCCGCGGAGATTCTGCGCGCCTGCGCGGAGGGCCGCCCGGTCATCGAAAAGCCCGGCGGGGAGGGAAGGACGGGCTTTGTCGTCCACGCCGGGGGCGCGGATTTCCGGGCGCGGGTTTTCCGCGCCTTCGCCGCCCGCGGCGACGGGCTTTCGCTGGATACCCTGAAGCCCTCCGAAACAAACCTTGAGGATCTGTTCATCAGCCTCACCGGGCCGGATGTCCCCCCGCCAAGGCCGCCGGAGGAAAGCTAGGTGCCCGTCATTTTTCGCAAGGAGTTCCGGTATCACTTTTCCTCGATGACGGGCTTTGTTTTCCTGGCGGTATTCTGGGCGGCCTCGGGGGTTTACTTCGTCCTGGCGCTGCTTGCGGCGGGCAGCGGCGACATAAAGGCCTTCTTTGCCGCCTTTGCCCCCGTCCTCATGTTTGTGCTGCCCCTCCTGACCATGCGCCTTTACGCCGAGGAACGCAATATGCGGACCGAGGAACTGCTGCTTTCCGCCCCGGTGAGCATAAGTTCCGTCATTCTGGGAAAATACGCCGCGGCAATGGCGGTTTTCGGCATCGCCGTTGCGCCGTCCCTGGCATTTCCCTTCATCCTTGCCGGCCTCCGCGCGGCTGATTTTTTATCCGCCGCGGGCTGCTACACCGGCCTCGTTCTCACCGCTTCCGCGTGTATCTCCCTTGGCCTTCTGGTATCGGTCTGTACCGAAAGCCAGACCGCGGCCGCCGCCGCGACTTACGCGGTGTTCCTCTTTATGTACCTGACAGGCCCCCAGGGCGGGACGGCGCCTTCCGGGTTTGCCGGCGGCGCTGCGGCCTTCTTTTCGCTGAGCGCCAGATTCGCCGCTTTCAGCTACGGCGTTTTCAGCTTCGCCGATGCGTTCTATTACCTCAGCGCCTCGGCCCTTTTTATTTTCCTCAGCGTGTTTGCCCTGGAGGACAGGCGCCTGGCATGAAAGGGCTTTCACAAAAGACGGTTTACAGGCTGGTCGCGGTTCTCGCGGTCTGCGTTTTTATTCTGGCGAATCTCTGCGCGGGGCGTCTGGCGGTTCTGTTCGGCCTGGCCTTTGACTTTACCGGGGAACGGCTCTACTCCCTTTCGGACGCGACGAAGTCCGCGGCATCGGCGCTGGGGGCGGAAACCAGGGTCTATGTCATCAACAGCGAAGCGGCCTGTCCGCCCGTGCTGCGCGAGATTCTCGGGCGCTACGGTTTTCTCTCGGCGAAGATCGTTATCCGCTATGTCGACCCCTATGCCGATCCCGCTTTTGTGGATGATTACCGGATGAAAGGTTTCCCGCTGAAGGAGTCGGACCTTCTGGTTGAGGGCGCGGGGGGCATACGGCACATTCCGGCGGGGGATATTTTTGTCTACGACGGGGAGGGCGCCGTCACGGGCCTGCGTCTGGAAGAGAAGCTCACCAACGCCCTCGCGCGCGCGGACACCGGGGCCGGTTTTTCGGCTTCCTTCACCGTGGGACACGGGGAAAGGACGGATTCTCTGGAAGAGGCGCTTTCGGGCGCCGGATTTTCCGTAAACACCCTGGCCCTCACGGCGGGGGAAACGCCGGAAGCCGGCCTCGTGGTCATCGCGGGGCCGGAAAGGGATTTTCTGCCCGAAGAAACCGCGGCCCTGGACAGCTTCCTGGCGGGCGGCGGGCGGCTGATGGTGTTTGTAGGAGCCGGCGCGAGGCTTCCGGAGCTGGAAAGTTTTTTGGGTTCCCGGGGACTGTCTCTTTTGCCGGGCGCCGTGGCGGAGCCTCTTGCCCATGTTCCCGGCGATCCGGCGGGCCTTATCCCCATGTACGGCATGCACGGGATCAACCTGGATTTTGCCGAACGCCGGTATTACCTTGTCATGCCCGGCGCGCGCGCCCTGGGCCTGGCGGACGACGAGCTTTCCGGCCTCAGAACGACGCGGTTGCTGCTTTCAACCCGTGACGCCCGCATAGATTCCCCTTCCGCGCACGGCGGGGATTTGGCCGGCCCCTTCGTGCTGGCCGCCGCGGCGGAAAAGCCCGGCGGGGAACCCGCGCTGATTCTGTTCGGTTCCGGCGGCATCTGCGCCGGGGACATCATGGAAGCGCCCGCCTATGCCAACAGGGAATACCTCGCGCGGGCGGCGCTCTGGCTCGCGGGCGGGAACGGGCGGGAATATTTCTCCATTCCGCCAAAGACCCTCGCGCCTCCGGCCCTCAACGCCGGGTTTGGACTGACGCTGGCGGTTCTGCTGGTGTTTGCCGCGCTTCTGCCCCTTGCCGCGCTGGCGGCGGGGTTTGTCACGCTTGTGAGGAGGCGCGGGCGGTGAAGGCAAAGCTCAGGGCTCTCTTTATCCTGCTGATTCTGTGCGTGTTTCTGGCGGCGCTCTACGCGCTGCTGCCCGGGGAAAGGGCCGCCCCTTCTCCGGCCCCGGGGGATGTCCTTTCCGCGATCACCGACATTCCCGCCGGCGAGGCGCGGGCCCTGGCCGTCAGTAACGGCCGCGGGGTTTTCGGGCTTCTGAACGGGCCGGACGGGGTCACCGCGGTTTCGGATCTGGACGGCCCCTTCGACGCCGCGGAAATGCGGGCGCTCCTGTACGCGGCCTGCCATCTGAGGGGACGCCGCCTTGACGGGTTTCCCCTTCCCGGCGCCGCGGCCCCCGGGGATTCCCTGGCCCGCGTTACCCTCATCCTGAGCGGAGACCGCGAGTACAATTTCACGATTCTGCGGAAAAGCCCGGTAAGCGGGGAATACCTGCTCTTTTTCGGGGAGGAACAGGCCGTATTTCTCATCCCCGGCTCAAGCGCGGAGTGGTTCCTGCGGGGCGCCGCGGATTTTTTCAGCCCCGGCGCCTGACGCCCCTTCGGTGTCTGTCCCCGATCCCTGCCGGAAATCCTGCCGTCCACCCCCGGTTCGTGGCCGGGCAGTCTCCTGTTTATGCCGGGATGCGGGGAAATGTTCACCGTTTATTCCCTTTTCTTGACATATTTCGCGGTATAGTGCTATAATAGTCAGTATGATAGATGATGACATATTGACCATTGAAGAAGTTGCCAAATATTTGCGGGTTTCCGAGCGGACCGTATACGACTGGGCCCAGAAAGGGGAGATTCCCTCCGGGAAAATCGGAACCGTCTGGCGTTTCAAAAAACCCGACATTGAAAAATGGGTGAACGACCGGCTTTCGGTAAACAGACTGAGCCCCCAGCTCAGTTCCATCCAGATTGAAACGATCCTTTCCCGGGACCGGATCCTTTTTCTCGATTTTCCGGCCAAGCGGGAAGTCCTGCTTGCCCTTGCGGAAAATATTTCAACCGCGCCCCAGGTCAAAAACAGACAGGAGCTTGCCGCGGAGATTCTCAAACGGGAAGAGCTGATGAGTACCGCCATAGGCAGGGGCATCGCCATCCCCCATATCAGGCTTCCCTCGGTCACGGATCTCGTGATCTCGGTGGGCATCAGCCGGACGGACATTGTTGACTTCCAGCCCCTTGATGACGAGCCGGTACGGCTGGTTTTCATGATCGCCGCGGCCTACAACCAGCACGCCTACTATTTGCAGACCCTGTCCTTTTTCAGCGCCCGCCTCAAAAACCGGTACCTGCGGGACGCGCTTCTCAAGGCCGAGACCTGCGCCGAAGTGTACGATCTTTTAACCGGGAAATAAATTCCGTTGTTCCAAGATTTATCTGTTTTTGTTAATGAAAATAGACGCCAGTCCGGTTATGGCGATAATAGCGGGGGCTATTGAAGCAACAGGCTGACTAAAATAGATGCTTAAGCCAACCGCTGCAAGCGAAAGGATGGAAATTAACAGAGCGAATATCTGTCCCCGCCCCTTTATTTTCAATTCTTTTTTTTCAATATCGTGCCGATGTTCCGATTCTTTTTCGGCAATGACAAGTATACGATTGGCGGATCCGGGCAATACTTTTTCATATCCTTGAAATTCCCCGGAAGTAGGCAATGGGCCGCTATACATGAGTGATTGGGATGATGATACTTGAACCGGAGTTTTATTGTCCATGGGTTACTATGTTCATGGCATGACGCATGTCATCACCTACGCGCTGCCAGTCACCACGAATGGCAGCGCCGTCCCGTTCCCATCCGGTAGTAAGGTCATGCGTTTTGACTCCCCCTGTTATGTCAAAAGCCGAGGCAAAACCTTTTAAAAAAGCCCGTAATGTGTTGTTTTTAGAAGGTTTGTCTTTCATAATTCAAATATAGCCCTTATAGGCGGTTTTAGCAAGCCCTAATTCCCTGTTACGCCCTGTTTAACAAAGGCGTTTTATATTTCGCCGGCGCTTCCTACTCTTCCTGCCCGAACACTACGCCCAGCCAGGATTCGGTATCGCTGAAATCTTTCCCGATAAGGCCGATGTCGACCGCCGCGGTGGTTTCGGCGACCAGCCACTTTGTTCCCCCGGCTTCGAAACGGGCGCCGGCGCCGGGAAGGTCCGCCAGGCCCATCGCGTGGCTGTGTTCACGGGAGACCATAATCGCCGCGGGAACGTCCGCCTGGGCCAGGAGAATCGCCCAGAGCAGCGCCCTGCTGTCGCAGTCCCCCCTGCCTTCGGTAACGGCGCTCACCAGGTTCACGAAATCGCTTCCCATCAGATCCCGTTCGTACCGGAATCCCTGTACCCATTCCAGGGCCTTCCGCGCCAGATCGCGGTTTTCCACGGGGGGCACATTCCAGTTCCGCTCAAGCTGAAAGGCCGCGTCGCGCAGCCTGTCCCAGGAGTCGCGGTAGATTGCCCGGTAAAAACGTATCCACGCTTCCTGCCAGTTTTCCGCAAAGAGGCTCCGCCGCAGCACGGCGAATTCGCGATCCACCAGCGCCTGGGCAGCCTCGGCGTCGTGTTCCCGTATCCAGGCTTCCAAACCCGGCAGGGCAAGGGCTGTCTTTTTCGCCTCCCCCCGGGGGTAGCCGAATTCAATGACAGGCCCGGGGTAGCGGCGCTCCGCCCCGGAGGGCGCGACGGAATCAAGGGCGGACATGTGGAGAATGTCCAGGTTCCTGTTCCCGGCCTGACCGTAGGAAAGGGCCAGAAGCAGGGGGCTGTTCGCCGCCTTTTCCCTGTTCTCAAGTTCAACGCAGAGAGCCCAGCCTTCGAGGTTCGAGAATTTCAGTTCGACAAGGGCGGCGTTCTTTCCGTTGTATTCAAAGTAACTCAGTTCCCCCCGGTTCTTCAGGCGTTTTACCGTATCGTCCACCAGATCCTTCAGGCTCCTGCCGGAGTATACGGCCAGATCGAACTGCGCCCCTTCGGGGCTTTCGAAAGAAAAACGGTCCCTGCCGTTGCCGTTCGTGTATTCGTAGCCTTCGGGAAGATCGATTTTGAAGCCCCAGGCCGGTGAAAAAAGAGGTTCCCCGTACAGGGGCAGGATCGTCCTTACCAGGAGTAGCATTAATAGGCGTTTCATAATATTATCATCGGTCATTGAGAGGAGCCTTTGAAAAGAATCGATATTCTTTACGAAGACAGTTTTTGCATGGTTCTCAACAAACCTTCGGGCCTCGCCGTGCAGGGCGGCAGGGGAGTGGCGGTTTCCCTTGACAGCATCCTGGCGGAGGAATTCAGGCCCCGGCCCCTGCTTGTGCACCGGCTGGACAGGGACACCTCCGGCTGTATCCTGGTCGCGAAAAACCGGGAAGCGGCCGCCTTTTTTTCCCGGCTTTTCGGCGGGGAGAAGCCTTCCGGAACAGGCGGGAGGCCCTCCGGCGGGCAAGGGCGCGGCGGCGCGGGCCTTGTAAAGCAGTACCTTGCCGTCTGCGCGGGGAGGCCGCCGGACGAAAGCGGCGTCATCCGGCTGGAGCTTGAAATCCGGGGCCGCGGAAAAAAATCCGAAACCCGGTACCGGCGGCTTTCCGGCGGCCCCCTGCCGGGCGCGGCCCCCCGCGCCGGGGAATACTCCCTGCTGGAAATAGAGCCCGGAACGGGCAGGATGCACCAGATCCGCCGCCACCTTGCCCAAACGGGAATCCCCGTACTCGGGGACGACAAATACGGCAATTTCAGGCTTAACAGGGAATTGCGCGGGGCCATGAATCTCAGACGCCTCCTCCTGCACGCCTTCCGGCTGGTCATTCCGGCGCTTGGGGATTTTCCGGGGCTTTCCGCCGCCGCGCCCCTGCCCGGTTATTTTCAGCCCTTTTGCGAATCCCCGGACCGTAAAATTTCTTCCCTGTGTTATTCAGGGTGAGCGCATGTGCCGGGGGAAAGTACCGCGGGCGGGAAAAAACAGGGTACCAGGTACCATCCCCTGTCTGTTGTAGACTGGTAAAAACCCGAACGAAAGAAACCCTCAAAACAATATGCTGTACCACAGGCGATTTTGCCCGCCCGGCGACTTTCTGACCTCCTGAAGCAAAGGTTGATCGTCAAAGACAGTGAAGCCGTGTATCAGGGAGAAAAGGCGTTCACGGAATAAAATTGAGGTTCAGAGGAGCCGGGCGGGCAAGAATCGCCTGTGGCAGAACCTGCCGGTTTGAGTGTCTCTAACGCCTGTTTTTGCCGGGATGCCGCGCGCTGGCCCCCAGGAGAAACTTGTACCCTGTTTTTTCCCGCCCGTCGTTGTATCACGTTTATATGCGCTGGCCCTGTTGTGTTATTGACACTCGGGCGTCTTTTTTCCATGATAATTCGGGTATGGATGATCCCGGATTAACCAGACCCTATCTGGAAAGTTTAAGCTCCGACGAACTGGTAAAACTGGCGGACAGCTATGGCGTCGACATTCCCTTTGGACTGGAAAGAATTTTTATTATCGAAGAGCTGTTGGACCTTGCCCTGGGTGATGACTTCGAATCCGGTGAAGAAGAAGAAAGCATCCTTCACGCGGATTTTCTGGAAGCCTCGGCCCTGCCCAGACAGTACAACATCTCCTTTATAGAAGTTCTGATTCGGGATCCCCTTTGGGCTTTTGTTTTTTGGGAAATAAAGGGCCATGACAAGGAGCTCCATGAAAAGGCCGGTGATTTTGGGGGCTACTGTTTACGGATTATTCCCCACGGGAACAGGACTGCCGGAGAAAATTCCTTCACCGTGCCGGTAGGGGTTAACGACACCGCCTGGTACCTGGGCTTTCCCCCGATGGAAGGAAGCTATCAGGTCGGCCTTTGCGCCGTTCACGGAGAAGGGAAAGATGTCCTTACCATTTCCCGTCCCTTCAGGCTGCCCAGCCTTCTTGAATCGCCCGCCCGCTGCGCTTCGTCCGGGCCGGCGCAGGGAAACGCCAGGGGCATGCAGCAGGTTTACCGGAATCCTTTGGCCTGTCTGTCCGGCGCGAAGGATTTCCTGGTTATACGAAGCGCGGATCGCGTATCCCGTGTCAAGGGAGCGGGCGGTTCCTCGGCGCCCGATTAATAATATGCGGCCCGGCAGGTAGCGATATGGAAGCCCGAAAAGTTGTGTCCCTGGTACTTAACGCCCATCTTCCCTTTGTACGTGATTTTCATACGGGAGATGCCTGTCCGGGTTCTTCCGCCGAAGAAGGCTGGTTTTTCGAATCCCTTTCCGAAACCTATATTCCCCTGCTCCAGGTCTTTGATCGTCTGGAAGCGGATCACATACCTTTCCGTATTGGCATTTCCTTTTCACCGCTGCTCTGCCAGATGCTTGGCGATGACATATTGCGGAAAAAATACCTTGCCTACATCGACCGGCAGATTGAATTCGGCCGCTGCGAGATGGAGCGGACCGCCGCCCAGGGCGAATTCGCGGCCCTGGCGAAGATGTATTTTGACAGGGCTTTGGGCACAAGGATCGCCTTTACCGGGCGTTACGAGATGAACATCCTCAAGGCCTTTAGCCATTACCAGCAGAAGGGAAAGGTCGAACTCCTCACCACCTCGGCGAGCCACGCTTTTCTGCCTTTTTTGAGCCACTATCCGGAAGCGATACAGGCCCAGATAGAGGTGGCGGTCGCGTCCCACC
>JAISND010000144.1 GCA_031276615.1 Treponema sp.
CTGCTCCTGGTTCCGTCCATCACGGCGTATTTTTTGCAGAAGTATTGGGTCTCCCGCAAACAGTACGTGACCATCACCGGAAAGCCCACGACTTCCCAGCTCAAATCGGTAAGCCCCGCGGCCAAATGGACCCTTTTCGCCTTCTGCCTCCTCGTCACCGCCTTCATCCTGCTGATCTATGTCACCATCGTGTGGGGGGCCTTCGCGAAGGTCTGGGGCTTCGACAATGCGCCGACCCTGGATCATTTCAGGTACGTCTTCGGCGTGGGTTTCGAGGCGGTAAAAGACACCCTGGCTATCGCGGGGCTTTCCACCCCTGTTGCCGGAATCCTGGGGATGCTCATCGCGTTTCTGGTGGTGCGGAAACAGTTTCCCGGCAAAAAATTTATGGAATTCACCTCCATGCTCAGTTTCGCCGTGCCCGGCACGGTGATCGGCATCGGCTACATTCTGGCCTTCAACCGCCGGCCCTTTCTCCTGACCGGAACCCTGCTTATCCTGCTCTTGAATTTTATTTACCGGTATATCCCGGTGGGCATCCAGTCCGGGGTGGCCATCCTCAAGCAGGTGGATCCCTCCATTGAAGAAGCCGCCGTTGACCTTGGGGCGGACGCCAGGAAAACCTTTTCAAAAATCACCCTGCCCCTGATGATACCGGCTTTTTTCTCGGGGCTTATTTTTTCTTTTGTCCGGGCCATGACCGCCATCAGCGCCGCCATTTTTCTGGTAAGTTCCCGCTGGAACCTGATGACGGTGCAGATCATGTCCCAGGTCGATTCGGGCCGGCTGGGGGCGGCCGCGGCCTTCAGCCTGATCCTGGTGGCGATTATTCTCGCCGCCATGTTCCTGATCCGGACCCTGCTGCTGCTCATGTACGGAAGGGCCGGCGGAACCATGCTGAAGATTTAAGGTCTGCCGGGAGAGGCTTTCCCAAAACTTCGGTTTTGGGAAAGCAGCCTTTTCCGGAACTTCCCGGAAGTCCAAGGAGTACAAAGTGGGCGTTAAACTTGTTGATGTGACAAAGGTTTTTGTTGATCAGTCAAATCCCGGCAGGAAATTTACCGCGGTTAACCGGGTTTCCATTGACGTGCGGGACGGGGAGTTTGTCTCCTTCCTGGGGCCCTCGGGCTGCGGCAAGACCACCACCCTGCGGATCATTTCGGGCTTCGAGTATCCCAGCGCCGGGGAGGTCTGGATTGCCGGCAGGATGGTCAACGACATACCGCCTAACAAACGGGACACGTCCATGGTGTTCCAGAGTTACGCCATCTTTCCCCACCTTTCGGTGGGGCAGAACGTGGGCTTCGGGCTGGAACTCAGGGGGCGGCCGAAAGCGGAGATTAAGGAAGAGGTGGAAAAGATGATGGAGGTGATGAACCTGAAAGATTTGAGCCGCCGCCGCCCCGACCAGCTTTCCGGGGGCCAGCAGCAGCGGGTCGCCCTGGCCAGGGCCATTATCAACAAACCGAGCGTCCTCCTGTTTGACGAACCCCTTTCCAACCTGGACGCCAAGCTCCGGGAGCAGATGCGGCTGGAGCTTCGGCGCATACAGCAGACCTTCGGCATTACCAGCGTCTACGTCACCCACGACCAGGCCGAGGCCATGACGGTCTCGGACCGGATTGTGGTGATGAACGAGGGGAACATCATGCAGACCGGAACCCCCTTCGAGATCTACTCCCGGCCGGCAAACCGTTTTGTCGCGGACTTTATCGGCCGGGTGAATTTTTTTACCGGAAAAGTCGTGTCCCCGGACACCGGGGGAAGCGGCGACGTGGAAATCGAATTCCCCGGCGGCGGCCGCAAAACTTTTGCCGGCCGGGAGGGTTCGTTTAAAAAGGGCGATGAAATCACCCTGACCGTCCGGCCCGAGTCCCTCCGCCTGAGCGGCGGCGCTTCCGCCGGGCAAAACATTTTCGCCGGAACCGTAACCAAAAGCGTCTACCTGGGCCAGCTGGTGGAGTACGAGATCGACCGCGGCGGGGAAAAACCTGTCCTCGCCGTAACCTACGATCCGGCGGATCACGGCTTTTTCAAAACCGGCGAACGGGTGGGGATCGATTTCTCCGCCCGGGCGGCGCATATCCTGCCGGAGAAGCGGGAATAGAAAAACACGGGACAGGAATCAGGAAAACGGGGAGAGTATATGGAACCAATTATTTTAGCATCAGGTTCTCCGAGAAGACAGGAATATTTCCGTATTCTTGGACTGCCTTTCAGTATCATGCCTCCGTTAATTGACGAGGAAATACAAAGGGGTCTGAAACCGGAGGAAACGGCCAGGGATTTCGCGGTCCGAAAGGTAAAAAAAGCCGTCAAACTCATGGAGAAACGCCTTCCGCAGTGGATCTGCGGCGCCGACACGATAGTTTCCGTGGATGACGATATTTTCGGAAAACCCGGGGACAGGGAAGAGGCGAAACACATGCTCCTCCGCCTTTCCGGAAGGGAACACCGGGTAATCACCGCCATGGCCCTCTATGTGGGCAGGGAAGACAGAATAGACTGCCGTTCGGTTGGCTGCGACGTAAGTTTCGCCCCCCTTTCCGGCGGCGAGATTGAGTGGTATCTCGATACCGGCGAATGGCAGGGGGTGGCCGGTTCCTACCGCATCCAGGGCATTGGCGCCTGTTTTATCCGGTCGATAAAAGGCCCCCCCGGCGCCGTGGCGGGCTTGCCAATACGCGATTTTTATGTCATGCTAAGGGACAATGGCTATCCGTACGGAGCCTGAGGCTGTCCGGGGTTTCCGGAACAGCCCTATTTTCCGCTGCCCGGGCCGGTCTTGAGCGGGCCCAAGCGGCAGCGAGATACAGGGAAGGCAGGCAGAACCTCCGGTTTTGCCGTGGAGTTTTTCATTCCGGAAAACTCCGGGGAGGATTTACTTTGGCAGTAGTTACCATGAAAAGTCTCCTGGAATCGGGAGTGCATTTCGGCCACCAGGTGAAGCGCTGGGATCCGCGCATGAAGAAGTACATCTTCGCGGAACGGAACGGCATTCACATCATCGATTTGCAGAAAACCATCCAGGCGATCAAGGACGCCTACGAGGCGGTGCGCAGGAACGTTGCCTCCGGCAAGACGGTACTCTTCGTCGGTACCAAAAAGCAGGCGCAGCAGACCATCCAGAAAGAGGCCGAACGCTGCGGCATGTTCTACGTGAACAACCGCTGGCTCGGCGGCATGCTTACCAACTTTGTCACCATCAAGAAATCCCTGCTCCGTCTCAAAAAACTCGAGAAAATGGAGATTGACGGGACCTTTGAAAACCTTACCAAGAAGGAAATAGCTTCCCTCGGCAAGGAAAGGACAAAGCTTCAGAAAAACCTTGGCGGCATCAAGGAGATGAAGGATCCTCCGGGGATTCTCTTTGTCATTGATACCCGCAAGGAAGCCATAGCCGTCGCCGAAGCCCAGCGCATGGGAATCCCCATCGTGGCGGTGGTCGACACAAACTGCAACCCCGAGGGCATTGACTACCCCGTTCCCGGAAACGACGACGCCATCCGGGCGATTACCCTCTTTACCCAGATCGTCGCCAACGCGGTGGTAGAGGCGGACAACGAGGTGGGCCTCAAGATCATCGAAACCCTGGGTGACGAGGATGAGAATATGGAAGGGGTTATGACCGACGTTTCGGTCAAGGAAGAGGACCGCGAAATCGACATCGAATCCTATTCGTCGGAAACCGCCGCTCCGGAGAATAAAACCGCCGAAGCGGATACTGAAGAGGATGAACAGCTCCCGGTTGATGTAGACAAGGTTTATGAGGAGTGAGCAATGGCTGATATAAGCGCAGCGGATGTAAAACGGCTTCGGGAAAAAACCGGCGCCGGCATGATGGAATGTAAGAACGCCCTTGTTTCATCGGACGGTGATTTTGACAGGGCGGAAAAACTTTTGAAAGAGAAGGGCCTCGCCGCCCTTGAAAAACGCTCGGATCGCGCAACCAACGAGGGGAAAATTTTTGTAAAAACAGAGGATAAAACTTCCGTCCTTGTGGAGCTTGCCTCCGAGACCGACTTTGTCGCGCGGAATCCCGACTTTGTCGCGCTGGGCGGCCTCATCGCCGGCAGGATTCTCGAGAAGGGCTATACCGAATCCGACCTTTCCCCGGACGGAAAGGTTTTCGGGGAATTCCGGGACATGGTAAACGACCTTGCCACCAGGATCCGTGAAAACATGAGCCTGAAGCGCCTGAGGGTGGTAAAGGCCGGCCCCGGCGAATACCTTACCCAGTACATCCACGGCGACGGCAATATCGGCGTTGTGGTGAAATTCGATTCCGGCAAACCCGGCGTCTTCGATTCCGAAGAGGCAAGGGCCTTTGCCTTTACCCTCGCCCTTCATATAGCGGCCTTTAACCCGATGGCGCTTGACAGGGAAAAAATCGATCCCGCCTATATCAGGGAGCAGGAGGAGATTTTCCGCAGGCAGATGGAGCAGGACGAAAAAATGAAGGGCAAGCCCGCCAATGTCATCGACAATATCCTCAGGGGAAAGATCAACAAGCACCTTGCCGATATCTGCCTGCTTGATCAGGCCTATGTCAAGGATGAAAAATTCACCGTGGCCCAGGCGCTCGCCGACTTCGGCAAAAAACTGGGCGCGAAGATCAGCGTAAACGATTATGTTTATTTCAAGGTCGGCGCGTAATTTATTTCCGGGGGACGGATATGCAGAATGTTATTTCTTCGTCAGAGGAACGGATGAAAAAAACGGTGGCAAGCCTGAAAGAGGGCTTTGCCTCGCTCCGGACAGGCCGCGCGTCGGCTTCCCTCTTTGACAGGATCCGGGTTGATTATTACGGTGAAAAATCGCCCCTGAACCAGGTGGCCAATATCTCCGTTCCGGAGGCGAGGCTCGTCGTAATACAACCCTGGGACAAAAACCTTATCGGAGAAATCGAGAAAGCCATCCGTTCTTCGGAGCTGTCCCTCAACCCTTCCAGCGACGGCAAGGTGATCCGTATTGCCATCCCTCCCCTTACCGGGGAAAGGCGGAAGGAACTGGTAAAACTCGCCAAAAACCAGGCGGAACAGTCCAGGGTGGCAATACGGAACATACGCCGGGACGGCAACGAAGAGCTGAAAAAACTTCTTAAAGAGGCTTCCGTTACGGAGGACGAAGAGAGCAGGGATTCGGCCGATTTGCAGAAACTTACCGATTCGTACATAAGCAGGGTGAATCAGGTTCTGGAAGAAAAAGAAAAAGAAATTATGGAGAACTGAAACTTTTGCGGAAAAAAGTTTCCCCGGTTCCCGCCCATATCGGAATCATCATGGACGGGAACGGACGCTGGGCACAGCAGCGCGGACAGAGAAGAACCCAGGGACATCTTGAAGGTCTTAAGGCAGCCAAGCGGGTGGTCAAGGCCGCGAGCGATTTGGGCGTCAGGTATCTTACGCTTTACACCTTTTCCACGGAAAACTGGAAAAGGGCCGCGGAGGAAGTGGGGTTTATTATGGGCCTGGTAAGGCAATACCTCCGCGGCGAGCTTGATTTTTACCGGGAGAACCGCATCCGTATCCGCCATGCCGGCGACACGGCGGGACTGCCCCCCGACATTGCCGGGGAACTCCGGAAAGCCGCGGAGGATACCGGCGGCTTCGACGGGATGCAGGTGATCCTCGCGCTGAATTACGGCGGAAGGGACGAGATTGTCAGGGCGGCGCGCCGTCTGGCGGCTTCCGGCCCGCGGGCGGAGATTACCGAAGCGGCGATCTCCGCGCATCTGGACAACCCGGATGTTCCCGACCCGGACCTCATCATCCGCAGCGCCGGTGAATTCAGAATCAGCAATTTTCTCCTCTGGGAGGGGGCCTACGCCGAATACCTTGTTTCCCCCAAATTCTGGCCGGACTGGACCGGAGAGGATCTTGAACGGGCCATTGAAGATTTCCGCGGACGGAACCGCCGGTTCGGGGGGACGGTGAAATGAAAAAACTGATCCAGCGGCTTCTTGTTTTTATCGCCGGCCTGCCGCTTATCTTCGCAATCGTGTATTTCCTTCCCCATTACAACCAGCTTGCGCTGAATATCGCCGTTGTTGTTTCCAGCGCCCTGGGCGCCCTTGAATTTTCCCTGATGCTGAAAAAGAAAAACCTGGTAATATCCCGCGCGGAGGCCCTTGTCCTGGGCGCCCTTGGCCCGGCCGCGATGACGGCGGCATCGGCCCTCAATCTGGATTGTTCCCTCCTTTACGCGGTTTTTCTGGGTGGCGTTTCCTGGCTGCTCATATCCGGAATTTTTTACCGCGCCGAAACCCTGGACCGCTTCACCGGCCGGCTCTGCGCGGGCTTCTGCGTTTTGATTTATCCCGGCCTGTTTATGGAATGGATAATCAGGATGGGGCTTTTTGAAAAATCCCGGGAGATCATTCTGGTTTTTCTCGCCATGGTTTTTGCCAACGATTCGCTTGCCTGGGCTTCGGGGATGCTTTTCGGGAAGGGCAACCGGGGCGTCATTCCCGCCAGCCCGAACAAAAGCGCCGCCGGATTTATCGGCGGAACCGCGGCGTCGGTTCTTGCCGGCGCGTGGGCCGCGCTTTGCCTTCCCGGTGTCTTTATACCCCGCCGCGTTCCGGCCCTTGCGGCGGGCATGATTCTGGGGCTGCTTTCGGGCGCCGCGGCGTCCCTCGGGGATCTTGGCGAATCGGCAATCAAGCGGAGTTCGGGCATCAAGGATTCCGGCTTTATCATACCCGGAAGGGGCGGCATGCTTGATTCCATCGATTCCATAGCCCTCGCGGCGCCGGTTTTTTATCACGCCTGCAGGATTCTCTTTGTCCAAAGCCAGTTGTGAATGAAAAAACGCGTTTCTGTTCTTGGCGTTACCGGTTCCATCGGGAAAAATACGCTTGACGTGCTTCGCCTCGGAAAGGATGATTTCACCGCCGTTCTTTTCAGCGCCCGCAAAAACCGCCGGGGCCTTGCCGCGGCGGCCGAAGAATGGCCGGGCGCCGCGCGGGTGCTCGCCGGCGGCGAAGAAGGCCGGAAGGCGCTGTTAGACGCAATCGCCGCGGCGGGCGCGGACATTACCGTGAACGGCATTTCCGGCGCGGCCGGCCTTGAGCCTTCACTTGCCGCTATCGATTCCGGCTCCGATCTTGCCCTTGCCAACAAGGAAACCCTTGTCATGGCCGGGCCCCTCGTATTCAGGCGCGCCCTGGAAAAGGGGGTAAGGATCATCCCCGTGGATTCGGAGCACTCGGCGATTTTTCAGCTTGTCCAGTCCCGCGGGGCGGAGGATATCGAAGAAATCATCCTTACCGCTTCGGGCGGTCCCTTCAGAAACAGTACCCTTGAAGAAATGGGCAGGGTCAGCCCCGCCGAAGCCGTCGCCCATCCTACCTGGAAAATGGGGCCCAAAATAAGCGTCGATTCGGCGTCCCTTGCCAACAAGGGGCTTGAGATAATCGAGGCCGCGCGGCTGTTCAATATGCCCCCCGGTAAAATCAGGGTTCTTGTTCACCCCCAGAGCGTCGTACATTCGATGATCCGGCTTCGGGACGGGGCCGTCTATGCCCAGCTTTCCCGGCCGGACATGCGGCTGCCCATTCACGAAGCCCTGTACTGGCCGGAAACCCGCTCTTCCCCCTTCGGAAAGCTCGATTTCGA
>JAISND010000126.1 GCA_031276615.1 Treponema sp.
AGGTACTGCTTGCGGGCGCGGCTTTCAGCGCGGATCTGCACATGGACGGGTATTCCCGGATCCGCGACAGGGTTGAAATTACCGGCATCTGCGACAAGGACCGGGGCAGGATTGAATCCCTGGCCGCCCGGTACGGCCTTGCCGGGTACCAGGCCTTCGATGATCTTGAGACCGCCATTGCCCGCTGCGACTGCGATCTTGTCGATATATGCATGCCGAATTTTCTGCACCACCGCGCCGCCCTGGCCGCGCTGGAAAAGGGCCGTCATATCATCTGCGAAAAGCCCCTGGCAACCACCGTTGAAGACGGCGCCGAAATGCTTGGGCTCGCGGAAAAGAGGGGCCTGAAAATTTACTATGCCGAGGACTGGCTCGGTTCGCCGGCGGTCAGGAAGGCCCTTTCGATCATAGAAAGCGGCAGGCTGGGCAAGCTCCTCTATGTCCGCTGCCGGGAATGTCATAACGGTTCCCACAGCCCCTTTGCCCAAAAAATTGAATTCTGCGGCGGCGGCAGCATGATACACCTGGGGATTCATCCGGCGGCTCTTGTGCTTGCCCTTCAAGACAAGCCCTGGACGGAACTTGTCGCCATGTCCTCCGGGGGACTCGAAAAAAACCTGCTCCACACTTCAATGGAGGGGGAAGACTGGGGCGCGGCGATCATCGGTTTCGAGGGCGGTTTCCGGGCCTTACTGGAGGCGAACTATGTTACCGAAGGCGGCATGGAGGATGTCATTGACTTTTACTGCGGCGAGGGCTGTCTGCACGTGGACCTGACCTTTTCCAGCGCCCTCCGGGCCTTTAGCAAACAGGGCCTCGAATATACGGTGGAAAAGGCGGATATCACCACGGGCTGGTCACGGCCCGCGGTGGATGAAAAATACAACCTGGGTTACGCGGCGGAAATAAGCCATTTTGTCGAATGTGCCGCCGCGGGCAGGGACGCCGATCGGGGACTGCGGGGAAAGGACGGATTTGAGGCGCTCAAGCTTGTCAAGCTGATCTATAAATCCGCCGCGGAGGGAATCAGGATCACCAATGGCAACGGATGAATTACGAATACCCGTAAGGGTGGGCGCCCTGACCTTTAAGAATCCCTTTTATGTCGCATCGGGGCCTAGCGCCAGAACGGTACGGCAGCTTGTCCGGATTGAGGAAACCGGCTGGGCCGCGGCAAGCATCAAACTGTCGATAGATCCCGCGCCTTACATTAACCGCAAGCCCCGTTACGGGGTATTTGAACAGTACCGGGCCCTGGGTTTTACCGCGGAAAAACGGCTCAGTTTTGCGGAGGGCCTCAAGCTTATTGAAGAGGCAAAAAAAGTATTAAAGGAATTGATCCTCTTTGCCAACATTACCTACGCCGGCGATGATGATTACGATGCCCGGGGCTGGGTGAATATGGCGAAAGGTTTTGAAGACCGCGGGGCCGATGTCATTGAGCTTAATATGTGCTGTCCCAATATGTCCTATAACGTGGAGCTTACCTCGGGTAACGCCGGGGCAATTGAAAAGAAAACCGGCGCAAGCCTGGGACAGCACGCGGAGATTGTTTCGCGGATTGTGGGGGAAATTAAAAAGGCGATACGCATCCCCCTGTTTGTAAAACTCACCCCCGAAGGGGGGCAGATCGCCCAGGTTGCGGGGGCCCTCTACGCGGCCGGCGCGGACGCGGTGGGAGGAACCGGGAACCGGCTCGGGATTCCCCCCATAAACCTCGATGATCCCGCGGCCTCGATCTACCATCTCCAGAAAGAGATTAGCATGACCTGTTACAGCGGCGCCTGGCTTAAACCCCTGGCCCTGCGGGATACCTGCGAGATCCGCAAGGTCAACGGCCCGGGGCCGGTGATCATGGCGACAGGCGGCATCCGGGACTGGCGTGACGCGGTGGAAATGATCCTCTGCGGGGCCAATCTCATCGGCGTCTGTACCGAAACTTTGATGGAGGGCTACGATATTGTCCGGCCGATGATTCGGGGCCTCGGGGAATATATGGACGCCCGGCAATACCGGAACCTTGAGGATTTTTGCGGCAGCCTGGTTCCGGAGATCAAGACCGCCCAGGAGATCAGCCTTTTTGAGGGTTACGCGGAAATTATCGAACCCGGCTTGTCCGCTCCCTGCAAATCCGCCTGCCCCTTCCATGTTCCGGTACAGGCCGCGGTCCGGAGGCTGTCTGCCGGGGACTACGAAGGAGCCTGGAAGCTCTTCAGTTCCGGCGGCCCCCTGCAGGGTATCTGCGACTCCGTGTGCGAAGCGCCCTGCGAGAGCGCCTGCGCGCGCGGCCATGACGGCATGGCCGCCGGCCCTGTCCGGATCCGGCCGCTCAAGCGATTTATCCTGGACTGGGGAAAGGAGAAGGGCCTGAAACCGGACTATGCCCGCCCAGGGCCAAACGGTAAAAGTGCGGGTATTGCCGGTTCGGGGCCCGCGGGACTCAGCGCCGCCTTTGCGCTTGCCAGGGCCGGTTACGCCGTGACCGTTTATGAGAAGGAGCCGCAATTCGGCGGTTCCCTGCGCTACCTTGCCCCGGCTTTTATCCTTTCACAGGCGGAAACGGACGCCCTCGTCGATTCCCTGGCGGGGTTTGGCATCGATTTTAAGGGCGGGCCGGAACCGGGCAGGGATTTTACCCCGCAGGATTTGAGGAAGCGCCACGACGTGATCATCCTTGCGGCCGGGAAAGGGCCCGTCCTTCCCGGTCCGGCCGCGGCAGAAAGCACCGGCGGGATCCCGGGAAACTTCCCTTGTCCGGCAGAGGGGCTTCCGGACATTGCCGATTTTATGCGGAGCTGCGCGGCCCTGTCCGCGGCCGCCGGCAGTTCCGTTCCCGCCGCGCCTGCCGGCGCTGCCGCGGCCGCCGCTCTTTCTTCGCGCGCGGACGCCGGACGGGCGCTGCTTATCGGAAGCTCCCCCCTTCACGCGGAAGCGGCCCGCTGCGCCCTGCGGCTCGGCTTCGGGGAGGTTTATCTCTTCTGCGAAAAACCGGAAGGCGCCGGGCGCACCGGTCTGAGCCTTTCCCGCGGTTTTGCGGAGGCCAGGGAAGAGGGGGTAAAGATACTCTTCGGCGTAAGGCCCGCGGCCTTTCATGCCCCGGAGGGGAAGCTCCGTTCCGTGGAATTCGCCAATTGCCTTTTGCCGGATTCCCGCTTTACCGTGGACTGCGATCTTGCGGTACTGAGCCTGCCCCGTCAAACAGCGGATATTCCCTCCGTCCCCGGGGTGTTTTCCGCAAAACCGGGGAACAGCTTTATTAAAACCTGCATGGCGGGACTTAGAGCAGCGGAAGCGGCGGACGCCTTTGTCCGGGGAGCGGGACTGCGGGATCCTTCTTCGGGCAGGAGCATCAAAACCGTAAAAGCGGCGGAGGTCCTTAAACGCCGGGCTTATATCGAACCTGCTTTTTCAGATCCCCTGCGGGTTTATCCCCGGTCCCTGCCGCCGGAGCAGCGCCTTGGGAAGTTTGAGAAACCCCGTCTCCCCCTGTCCGCCGGGGACGCCGAAATTGAGGCCGGGCGCTGCCTTAACTGCGGCTGCGGCGAAGGCTGTATGCTCTGTAAGCGGATCTGCTGTGAATTTGCCCCCGGTCTTACCGGTCCCGATACCCTGACCATAGACCGGGAAGTATGTGTCGCCTGCGGTATGTGCTTTAACCGCTGTCCGAATAAAAACATACGCATGGTTTCCACCGGCGCGGAAGCCTGAAATATTAGACCGGTTTTTCCAATTTCATATTTTTTACATGGAGGCTGATCATGACTGAATACCGGCAGATTGATACCGCGAAGGTACGGCGTTTTTGCGAAAATATTTTTCATAGTTATGGATTCACATTGAATGAAAGCAAAACAATTACCGACGTACTTCTCCGGGCGGACTTATACGGCATCGAATCCCATGGGGTACAACGGCTGATCCGTTACCATAACGAGATTGGCAGCGGCCTGGTGGATGTAGGGGCAAAGCCGGAGATTGTGTCCGAAACGGCAATTTCCGCCGTAATTGACGCCCATAAAGCAATGGGGCAGCTTGCGGGGGTTCGGGGTATGGAGCTTGCCATACAAAAGGCCGGCGTTTCAGGCTGCGGCATGGTGGCGATATGCAACTCGAACCACTACGGCATCGCCGGTTACTACAG
>JAISND010000128.1 GCA_031276615.1 Treponema sp.
GATAACGCCGGAAAAGGCCAGCAGTTTTTCCGCGAACAGATCCCGCCCTTCGGCGCTCCGCAGCAGCCCGGAGACCTCGGCAACAAGTTCCCTGTCAAGGGAGATTTCGGCGGCGCGCGATCCGGCAGGCCCGGCGCCCCGGACCGCCCCGTGCGGCGCGGGGGCGAACAATTCCTCCACGGCCTCAAGGTCGCCGGTAAGCCCCAGGCTGAGGCTTACCGGAATGGAGCCGGGGCCGGGACGGAATTCGGGGGGGGCGCCCGCATCCGGCGGCGCTCCGGCGGCGCTTCGGGAAAGCCCCCCCGCGCGGTAGGCGCTTACCAGACGGCGGGCTTCTTCGGTATCCCTCATAAAGGGAGCGGCCATCCACGCGAGATCGGGATCGGAATCAAGCAGCAAGGGGAGCCGCCCCAGGATGGTATCCATCAGGGCCTGCTCGCCCTCTTCGGGAATTCTGTTCCGGGCATAGCTGAAAAATATTCTCGCCGGACGGGGATCGCGCGGATAGCGATCCAGGGCTTCCGCCATGGCACGGCGGAATTCCGCCGCGCCGGGAAGGCCCCTGAGGGCGGCAAGCCGGAGCGCGGCGGAATCGGCGCTGTCCGAAACCCCGGCCAGCGCCGCAAGGGCGGCCGGATAATTGCGCAGGGTGATAAGCTCCTCCGCCTCAAGCAGCCGCGCCTCGTCCACGCTGTAACGCCGCCAGCGGCCGGCCTCAAGCGCCCTTCCCAGGGCTTCCAGAACGGCCCCGCCGGATTTCCCCTCATGGCGGCGCGCCCTGGCCAGAAGGCAGGAAAGATCCGACGAAACGCCGCTGAAGTCAGAGGCCCTTTCAAGGGCGGCGAGGGCTTCCTTCCAGCGCCCCCCGGCGACGGCCTGCTCCGCCCAGAGCAGGTAACGATCCGCGGCCGCCGCGTCTCCCGGCTCTTCGGGGGGAAGCTCTCCCGGAAAAGCGCCGCGGACCTGGGCGGGCACGCCGGGAATCAGCGTGGCGAATAACAGTACCGGCAGCAGACGACGGAGATTCATGGGAGCGCCGTCAACCGTCCGCCGGCGCGCCGGGGGTCGTAGCGGCGCCTGTTTCGCCGGGGACAGCGCCGGACGAAGCGCCGGCCTTCGGGGAAGCCGCCGCCCTGTCCGTCAGCGACGCGGAATTCTCCCTCGGCGGAAGCCCGATAAGTTCCCGTACCTCGTCGTCTATCAGAGTTTCACGGCTTATAAGGGCGCCGGCGAGCTTTTCAAGCTCCCCTTTGCGGCTTTCAAGGATCTTCCGCGCGGTTTCCTTTGCCCTGTCGAGAATTTCCTGTACCGCCCTGTCAATGCGCCTGGCGGTATCCTCCGAATAGTCCTTGTGCCGGGCTATCTCCTTGCCCAGGAATATCGGTTCATCCTCCTGGCCGTAGGCGATGGGGCCAAGCTCTTCGGCCATGCCCCATTCGCAGACCATGTGCCGGGCCATGTCGGTGGCCTGCTGAATGTCCTGCTTGGTTCCGGTAGTGGTTTCATCGTAGAAAAGTTTTTCCGCGATCCAGCCGCCGTAGCAGATAACGATGCGATCCTCTATCCAGCCCCTGGTGCGGCTGTAGCTGTCCTCTTCGGGAAGGGACATGGCCATGCCGAGGGCGCGGCCGTGGGGTACGATGGTAACCTTATGCAGGGGATCGGCGTTCTTGAGGAAATAGTGAAGCAGGGCATGACCCGCCTCGTGAATGGCCGTCATGCGCCGTTCCCTGTCGGAAACCACCAGGGTCTTGCGGGCAACGCCCATGAGTATCTTGTCCCGGGCTTCTTCAAAGTCGGACATCTCCACCGTCGTCTTGTCCCTGCGCGCGGCAAAAAGGGCGGCCTCGTTCACCAGGTTGGCGATGTCCGCGCCGCTCATGCCCGGCGTTGCCCTCGCGATACGCGCAAGCTCGACTTCCCCTGCCACGGGGATCTTCGCCGCGTGGATCTGGAGGATCGCTTCCCGTTCCTTGATATCGGGCATGGCGACCACCACCTGCCGGTCAAAGCGGCCGGGCCGGAGCAGCGCCGGATCAAGAACGTCGGGACGGTTCGTCGCGGCAAGAATGATGACGCCGTCCTTGGAATCAAAACCGTCCATTTCGACGAGGAGCTGGTTCAGGGTCTGTTCCCTTTCGTCGTGGCCGCCGCCGTAGCCCGCGCCCCTGGTGCGCCCCACCGCGTCAAGCTCGTCAATAAAAATGATGCAGGGCGCGCTGCGCCTTCCCTGCTCAAAAAGATCCCGCACGCGGCTCGCGCCGACGCCGACAAACATTTCGACAAAATCGGAACCGGACATGTGGAAGAAGGCAACCCCCGCCTCGCCCGCGACGGCCCGCGCCATGAGGGTCTTTCCGGTACCCGGCATGCCCACAAGAAGCACGCCCTTTGGAATCCGCGCGCCCATTTTGGTAAACTTCTGCGGGCTTTTCAGAAAGGAAACCACCTCTTCAAGCTCGTACTTGGCGTCCTTCTGGCCGGCCACGTCGGAAAAACTTACCTTCTTTCCCTCATCCTGATAGCGCTTGGCGCGGCTCTTGCCGAACTGGAAAGCCTTGTTCCCCGATCCCTGCATGTTCCTGAACATAAACCAGATGAAACCAAAGCCGATAAACCAGGGAAGAAACTCAAGCACGACGCGCCAGGGGCTTATGGGAGTTGACGCTCCGGAAACATTGATGCTCTTCTCCCGCAGCACGGAAAGAAGACCCGGATCCTGGTAGGGAATGCGGGTTCTCATCTGCGCGGGCTTTGAAGAGGACGAACCCCTGAGAAAAATATCCATCGTGTCGTTGTCGTGGATGGTTACGGATTCGATCTGATCCTGCTCAAGAAAACGGGTAAAGTCCGAATAACGAATCTCGTCTATGGTCTGGGTATTGCCCCTGAAAAAATACGCGGCAAAGATCCCCGTCATGACGAGAAAAAACACGAGGGCAAAACCGTTCGGCCTTCTCCCCTGCAGATTGGGACGGGGCCTCTGCTCCGGCTGTCTGCTGTTTTGGCTGTTAAACATGTATACCCCCGGTATCTGAGGCCGTTTCAAAACCAGCCGGGTTTTGAAACCGCTCATCTGTCACAGTTTTTCGGACAGGCTGCTGTTCCCCGATAAGGACGAAGCAGAGCCGCCCGGAATCCGCCTCCGCGCGGGATTCGGCGTCCCCGCGGAACAGGGGCGCCGCGCCTGTAATGGCGGCGATTCCCCTCCTGTCAAGAACGCTCAGGAGTTCCGGATTCTTTGTCCCCCCGGCCGGAACAAGACGCCTGCCCCCTTTCACGACGCAATCGCCGCCCAGCACAGGTCTGACAAGCAGGGGAAGGCAGGCAAAAAACCCCGGCCTTCGGGGCGGCTCCGCTTCAGGTCCGGCTCCTTCGGCTTCTCTATACAAACCCGGTTTGACTTCAATAGTTACCCGTTTCAGCTTATATAAGCCCGGCTCTTTAATCAACAGCGCAAAGCCGCTCTCCGAAACCGCCGCCTTCGGGGGGGAAAGGATCAGGAGCGAAGCCTCCCGGCGTATCCGCAGGGGGCCAAGATCCGCCGCGGAACACCCGCCCCGGCAGAAACGGCGCAGGACAGCCCGCCTTGTCGCGGCGGCGCTTTCCCCGCGCAGAAGCCGGTCAATGGCCTGGAAGAGGGCCTCTTCCCGGATAAGGGGCGGCTGGGAAAAAAAAGCGGCGGCGGCGGTGCGCAATTCCGCGGCCTTCCCCCGGCCGGCCCCTTCCCAGCACACCCTGCGCAGGGCTTCCCCGGCGATAAAATCCGCGGTCAGGGCCTGGGTCTCCGCCAGCGCTTCCAGGGCGCGCTTCCAGCGGGGGAAAAGCCCGTCCAGCCGGGGAACAAGACAGTTCCGCACGCGGTTACGGAAAAAGCGGTTGTCCGCGTTGGTGGAGTCCGTTCTGTAGGGGATGTTTTTTTCCCCAAGGTACCGGAGAACGTCGGCGCGGTCCAATCCAAGGAGGGGCCGCAGCAGCGGCCCCCGCCGCCGCGGCATGGCGGCAAGGCCCGCCGGACCCGAACCCCGCAAAACGCGCATCAGGACGGTCTCACGCAGGTCGTCGGCGGTATGGGCCGTCAGAATACACACGTCCCTGCCGTATTCGGCCGCGAGCCGCCGCGCCTCCCTGGCCAGGATACGGCGGCGGTAAAGACGCGCCGCGGCCTCAATGCCCGTACCCAGGCGCCGGGCGGCCTCCGCGATTTTACCCGGGGGGACGGATACGACCCGGCAGGGCACCGCGAGTTTTTCGCAGAGCCCGAGCACGAAACCTGCGTCCCCCCGGCTTTCTCCGGCGGGCCGCAGGCCGTGCTCCACATGCAGACAGCGCAGAACGAAGCAGCCCCCCGCGGCCCGCGGCGCGGCATCCCGCAGCGCGGCAAGGGCGGCAAGCATCGCCGTCGAATCGGCGCCGCCTGAAACCTCGGCAAGGAACACCGCCCCCGCCGGAGAATCTTCCAGGGCGGCGGCGACACGGGATTCGAAATCGCTTGTTTTCGTTTAGGCCTTTTGCTCCCCGGCGGGCGCGCCCGCGGCGGGGCCTGTGCCCGCGGCCGCGGGTGCGGCGCCGGGAGCCGCCGCCGCCGCGGCTGCGGCGGCTTCAGCCTCGGCGGGAGCAGCGGCCTCGGCCTTGGCAAACTTCACCAGGGCCACAACCTGATCGGGGTTGGAAACAAGACGCACGCCTTCGGCAAGGGGAATATCCCGGACATGGAAGGACTGGTTGGCCTTCAGCCCGGAAATATCGACCTCTATCCGCTCCGGCAGATCCTTGGGCAGACATTCCACTTCGATTTCGTGCAGGGGAGACTCAAGGACGCCCCCTTCACGCACGCCGACGGGATTCCCCTTGAGGTGGATCGAAACCCTGGCGCGCAGGGCGGTACCGCTTTCAACCTCGTAAAAATCAATATGGACAATGCTTCCGTTGACGATATTGCGCTGGGTATCCTTTACAAAGGCATCGTAGGGCTTGCCCTCGACATCGACCTTGACAATGGTACTCTCCGAAATACTCTTGACCTGGTTGGCAAATTCCTGGGCGTCAAGGTCTATGGATATTGCCTTGCCTGCCCTCCCGTAAAGCACCGCCGGAATACGGCCGCCCCTGCGCATGCGGCGGGCCTGGGCGGAACCCGTGCCCTGACGATTCCTTGCGGATAAAACAACCTGACTCATTTCAACACCTCGTTAATAAAATAGAGTTGTTCAAAACTTCAGTTTTTGAACAACAACCACTAAAAATACCGCAATTTAGCAGCCTTCGAACCCTGCCTGATCCAAAGGCCCAAGCCTTTACTGGGACGACAGGGTTCGAACCTGTGAATGCCGGAGCCAAAACCCGGTGGCTTACCTCTTGCCTACGTCCCAATGAAGCGACAGTATAGCACAGGAGGCAGAATCGTTTCAATTGAGCAAACCGCAAGAGAACGTAAATTTTCAGTCCGGCCGCTATATTTCTACGGAAGGATCGTCCGGAACAGCGCCGGAATCGTACTTGTCCAGAATTTTCTTCTGAAGTTCCCCGCGGAATTCGGGGTGGATCGGATGGGCCACATCCTTATATTCCCCTGCCCGTGTTTTCCGGCTCGGCATGGCAATAAAAATCCCGCTCTTGCCTGCTATGATTTTAACATTGTGTACAACAAAGCAGTCGTCAAATGTAACCGTTACATACGCTTTCAGCTTGCCCTCGCCAGCCACCTTACGGACCCTAATGTCTGTTATCTCCATGGCGCGTCTCCTTTTTGACGGTCCAAATAATATGTTTTATTTTAATACCGTATTGGCTCCGCGCGCAAGGGGAAATGTTAATTTAACAAAATTCCAGTCTTTTAAAAGAAATTTTTCCGCTTTTTCCGCTTTTTTCCGATCGGTAAAGACCCCGAAACAGGTAGAACCCGAGCCGGAAAGGGAAGAAAAATCCGCCCCCAGTTCATCCAGCCCGGAAAGGATTCGCCGGTACGCCGCGGCCTGTTCCGCCAGGGCCCCGTTCCTCCCGCCGTTTTTTCCGGCCTCCAGGAAAACCCGCAGAAAGTCGTTTTCATAGGGCCAGTTCCGGGGATTTCCGGAGAGGGCTTCGGTCAGGGACGCCCGTTCTTCCCGCAGGGGCTTCGGTTTCAGGCCGGAAAAATCCGCCGGCGCCGGCTCGCCCCCGTTCCCGCGGCACTGGTCAAGAAGCCGGAAGGCCGCGGCGGTGGCGCTGGGAAAACCGGGGTTGACCAGCACAATGGCCGGTTTGGGGCTTTCCAGGGGCAGCAAATCCTCGCCCCGGCCGGCAGCCCAGGCGGCGCCGGTTTCCGCAAGGAAAAAAGGTACGTCGCTGCCCAAAGAAGCGGCCATTTCAAGGAGGGCGGCTTTCCCCAGGGGCATGCCGCAGAGGGCGTTCATGGCCAAAAGGCTTGAAGCGGCATTTGAGGAACCCCCGCCCAGCCCTCCGCCGGGGGGGATTCGCTTTTCCACACGTACCCGAATCCCCCGTGCGCAGCCGGTTTTCTCCCTGAAAAGGGAAATTGCCCTGAAAATGATGTTTTTTTCGGGGGGAAGCGTCTCCGCGCCGCCGGTTCCCGGCAGGGGACAGTGAATTTCAGGGCTTCCCTCCCCGTCAAGGAGCTCGAAATTCAGGGTGTCGCCGAAACGGAGGGCCAAAAAAATGCTTTCCAGTTCGTGGAAGCCGTCGGGGCGAAGGTTTCCGACCCGGAGGTGAAGATTTATCTTGGCCGGCGCTTCGATGGTCAGTCGGGACATAGCCCAGTGTACCACGGATGAAAACATCCATACAGCCGCGTATTCCGGCAAATTTACCGATTCGGCGTAAAAACCAGTTGACAATTCTCCGATCTCTCCCTTATGTTTCAATAGTAGATATTTCTTAAGCAGATATTCTAAACGGAGAAAAACATGATTCTTCATGAGGCTATGGACAGGCGGCGGAATTCCGGCGAAGAATGGTTTCCGGTTGAGATGCCGGCTTTAATGCCCCTGGACAGCTTTCAGGCCGCCCCGGAGGCGGACCTGCCTGTTATCCTTTTCGCCCTTGACGACGATGATGAAGAGGATGACGAGGACATCGGCGAAGACGAAAGTTTCGACGATATGGACGAAGACTTCGGCGATGATGATTTCGATGACGACGATTTCGACGACAACGATGACGATTACGAAGATGAGGACGAAGACGAGGACTATGACTACGAAGAGGACGTAGATTACGACGACTTTGATGAATAGCCCCGTCCCGCGGCAGGTTTCCGGCCGGAATTACCCGCCGTCCGGAAAACGTATTGACGGGTATCCGGCCTTTCCCGCAGCGGATTAATCGGGCTGAAAACAGGGAACCGCGGGGCGGATACCTCAGCGCCTGCCCCCGCGTCCCAGCAGATTAAGCGCCAGGTCGACTTCGGAAAGACTTATTTTGAGCCGGGAAGCGATATCCGCGGGGCTTAAGTCCTGGGCGGCCAGGGCGGCGATTCTTTCCCGCAACGGCTGTTTCCCCGCGGAATCCTTCGCGGGCACGGCGTCTTCCGGCCCGGGCCGGGGAACAGGCGCGGGAGAAACCGGCGGCGGAACTTCCGGCCCGGGAGCGGCCGGAAAAGCGGCGGGCGCCGGGAAAACCGCGGCGGCCTTTCCCGCGGGAGGGGGGGCATCTTCCGCAGGGGCGGCCGCCCGGTCCTCCGGCGAAGGGCCGGCCCGGACGCCCCTGCCCAGATTTGTGTAAAGCATCGCGCCGCCGCGGCTCCTGTCCAGTTCCCTAAGGTAAACCGATATCCTGCGATCGGTGTCCTCCAAAAGTCTTTTCAGGGTTTTTATGCGCTCCTCGACAAGGAGGGTATCCCTGTCGGTCGCCGCGTCAATGTCGGCTATCAGCCTGAGAACTTCGTTCCGGTACTCCCCGAGGAGCCGCACGGCGGAGGTTCTCTGTTTCAGGTAATGGCGGAGATACACGAAAAAAAAGCCGCACAGCGCGAAAGTCGCGGCTGAAATAAAAAGCGAAAGCGTCATTTCACTGAT
>JAISND010000040.1 GCA_031276615.1 Treponema sp.
GGAATCCGGAAAGAGGGAGAGTCTTGAGACCTTTTCCGGACACTGCTGTTAGCAGGGACAGCGCATATAAACGTGATACCACGGCGCGCGGTACTTTCCGCCGTCACATGCGCCCGCCCGGGATCGTGCCTGACAAACTCGAGCCTATGGTATAAAATGAAGGTTCCTCCAAAGATTTCGGTTTTTGGAAACGGCTTCGGTTGCAGTTTTCCTGCCCCATAAAAGGAAGGCCATGCGGTACAGGGTTGACAAAAAAACAGGCAATAAACTTTCGGTTCTGGGCTTCGGCTGCATGCGTTTCCCCCGGACATTCGGTGCCATTGACCTGCGGAAAACCGGGGAACTGATTGTGCGTTCCGTGGAGGGAGGCCTGAACTACTTTGACACGGCCTGGATGTATCCGGGAAGCGAGGATGCCCTGGGTACGATATTCGAAGAGAACAGGCTGAGGGAAAAGGTTTACATCGCAACCAAGCTGCCCCTGGTCGTGCTTAAGGGCCCGGCCGATTTTGACAGATACTTTGACAGGGAACTGGAACGGCTGCGTACCGATCACGTCGATTATTACCTTATGCACATGATCACCGATCTGGATCAATGGCGGAAACTCAAGGGCTGGGGGATAGAGTCCTGGATCGCCGAAAAAAAGAAGAGCGGCCGGATAAGGCAGATCGGTTTTTCCTTCCACGGCAGCCGGGATGAATTTCTCAAAGTTGTCGATGACTACGACTGGGAGCTTGCCCAGATACAGTACAATTATTCGGATGAAAATTTTCAGGCCGGCGTAACGGGACTGCGCAGGGCGGCGGAAAAAATGCCGGTGGTGATCATGGAACCGCTGCTGGGCGGAAAACTGGCCAGGGGCCTTCCGGCGGAGGCCCTGCGGATTTTCAGGGAGGCAGACCCCGGCCTTTCACCCGCCGGCTGGGGACTTGACTGGGTGTGGAATCAGCCGGAGCCGGCGGTGGTGCTTTCCGGCATGAGCGACATGGCCCAGCTTGAGGAGAATCTGAAACTCGCCGGCGCGGCGCGGCCGGGCATGTTAGGCGAAAAGGAGCTTGACGTTTACAGACGGGTCCTTGAGGTGGTGAACCGCGCCTGCAGGGTCCGCTGCACCGGCTGCAATTACTGCATGCCCTGTCCGCGGGGCGTCAACATCCCCGGCTGTTTTGCCGCCTACAACGCCTCCTACGCCATCGGCTTTGTGGCGGGCATGCAGCAGTTTGTTACCAGTACGGCCCTCGTCTCGGAGCGCTCGGCGGGTCCCGGCCTCTGCGTCAAATGCGGCAAGTGCGAATCCCGCTGCCCCCAGAACCTGCCGATCATCAAATCCCTGGAACAGGTGCGCGGGCGCATGGAGCCCTTCTGGCTGAAAGCCATCGGCGCAGCGGCGCGCGCCTTTCTGGGGAAGAAGCGGGTGGAGGGCTGAGCCTTGTTCCGCGGCCGTGGATTTTTTTGTCCGCCCGTGAAAGGGGCCGCGCGCTCCGGCCCTTTCGCGCGGCGGCGCGGCAAGCAGCCGGCGGGCCGCGCTGCGGCGCTGGCGGGAATCCTCGTCCTTGCCGCGGGCTGCGTCCCGAAAACCGGGGCAGCCGGCCCGCGCGCCGCCGCTCCGGGCGGAGCGGCCGCCGGAGATTCCGCTGTTGCGGCTGACGCCGCTCCGGGCATAGAATCCGCCCCGGGGCGGCCCCTTCTCGCCCTGAGCATTCTGCCCCAGGCCTGGTTCGCGGATAGGATCTCCGGCGGAGCGGCGCGGACCATGGTCCTTGTGGGGCCGGGTCAAAACCCGCACAGTTACGAGCCGGGCCCGAAGCAGATGGGCGATCTGGCGGAAGCCGGCGCGTGGATTCTTTCCGGTACGGAATTTGAAATAAGCCTGCGGCCGAAGATCGAATCCCTCTTTCCGAAACTCCTTGTCGTTGACGGTACGGAAGGCGTCGTGTTCAGGAATATTGAGGAGTCCGGGGACGGCGCTGCCGGACACGGCGCGGATTCCTCTGCCCCTGAAACAGACCGCCATACCTGGCTTGGTTCCACGCCGGCAAAAATTCTCGCGGCCCATATCAGGGACGCCCTTTCCGCGCTGGACCCCGCCGGAGCCGGGCGGTACAAAAAAAACCATGACGCCCTTGTGCGGGAGATCGACGATGAGTTTGCCGCGCTTAAAACGGAGCTTGCCCCGCTCCGGGGCAGGAGCGTTTTCGTGTACCACCCCGGCTTTGGTTATTTTCTTGACGAGTTCGGCCTCCGCCAGGAAGCGGTGGAAACCGGCGGCAAGGAACCGGGGCCGCGGGCACTGAGCCGGCTGATCGACAGGGCGAAGCGGGAACGCGCGGCGGCGATTTTTGTGCAGGCCCAGTTTCCCGCCGCTTCCGCGAAAACCGTGGCCCTGGCTGCCGGGGCGGAACTTGTCAGCCTTGATCCCCTGTCCCCCGGCTGGCTTGCGAATATTCGCCTCATGGGCGGGGCTTTGAAGAAGGCCCTGCGATGAACGCCATACATCCGGTAGAACGGGAAATCGCCGTGCGTTTCGACTCGGTGTCCTTTTCCTACGGCGAGATGAAGGTGCTGGAAAAGGTTTCCTTCCACATACACCGCGGGGAATTTATCGCGCTGGTCGGATCCAACGGTTCCGGAAAGACCACGATCCTGAAACTCCTCCTTGGCCTGGAACAGCCTTCCGCCGGAAAGATCGAATTGTTCGGCGTACCGAACACCCGCGGGGCCGCCGGCCTTCACGGAAGAGCTTTTCCGCCGGGCGGCGCGGACCTCCGCGGCCGGATTGGCTACGTGCCCCAGCAGCCCCCGGCGGATCAGTCTTTTCCCATTGTGGTACGGGATGTCGTGCGCATGGGCCGGCTGCGCCCCCTGCGGGGATACGCCGCGGACGCGGCCGCCGCGGCAGGGGAGGCCCTGGAACAGGCCGGTATTGCGGATCTGGCGAATCGTTCCTACCGCGCCCTTTCCGGCGGCCAGCGGCGGCGGGTTTTGATCGCCCGGGCCCTTGCCGCAGGACCCGAGATCCTTATCCTTGATGAACCCACCGCCAACATGGACAGCGAAAGCGAGGCGCGCCTTTTTGAAACCCTGGGCAGGCTGAAAGCCGCCGGAACGGGCATGCCGTCCGACGCCGCCGGCCGCGCCGCCAGGCCAGACCGCGCCGCCCCGCCGCAGCGGGGGATCACCATCCTCATCGTTACCCATGACATTGATTTTGTCTCGGCCCTGACCGACCGTGTTCTCTGCCTGGGGGATGACGCGGAGCACCCTTACGGCATTGTGCAGCACCGGACAGCGGCGGCTGAAGGAAGGGAAGATTGCCATCACGCGGCCGCTTCGCGGAGTGTCCGGGTGCTGCACGGAAAGAATATCCCGGCGGATGACTGCTATGAGTGATTTTTTCGCCGCCCTGCTTAACCCCGATTTTCCGTTTGTCAGAAACGCCCTCTTCGCGGGGCTTCTTTCCTCGGTGCTTTTTGGAACCATCGGTTCCGTGGTGACCGTCAGGCGCATCGCGAGTCTTGCCGGCGCCGTATCCCACGCGGTGCTTGGCGGCATCGGAATTGCCCTCTATGTTTCGGCCGCGGGAATCCTTCCCGGTTTTCCGCCAATCGCGGGCGCGCTGGTTTTCGCGTTTCTCGCGGCCCTTGCCATCGGCGCGGTTTCGCTTAAGGCAAAACAGCGGGAAGATACGGTGATCAACGCCATCTGGGCGCTGGGCATGAGCCTGGGCGTTCTGTTCATGGCGAAAACGCCGGGCTATACCGATCCTTCGGTGTACCTTTTCGGCAATATCCTTCTCATTTCCGGCCGCGATCTGCTGTTCCTCGCGATTCTCGATATTGTCGTGCTCTTCCTGACATGGCGTTTCTATCCCCAGATAGAAGCGTCTTCCTTTGACGGGGAATTCGCCAGGGTCAGGGGGGTTCCGGTTGACGCTGTTTTTCTGGCCCTTCTCGTGGTCTGCGCGGCCGCCATCGTGCTGCTCCAGACCTTTGTGGGCATAGTCATGGTCATCGCCATGCTCACGCTGCCCGCCGGAACTTCCTCGGCCTTTGCCAAAAGCCTCGGCGGCATGATGCTTTTAAGCTCCGTATTCTCCGCCCTCTTCTCGATCTGCGGCCTTGCCGCGGGCTGGGCCTTTGATCTCCCCGTCGGCGCCGTTACGGTAATCATTGCGGGCATTGTGTTTCTGGGAACTTCCGCGGTGAAGGCATTGGCGGGGAAGAAATAACTGGCCGGTTCTTCGCCGGCTCCGGGCGTAACAGGGATCAGTCCCCAATTACCCGCTGTTCCCGCCATTTGCCCCCAAGCCACCTGCGCAGATAAAAAGCGCCCCGGAAGATAAAATCACCGCCCATCGCAAGCCACACGCCCAGGGGGCCCATGTCAAGGAAATAGGTCAGGATATAGGCGGCGCTTACCCGCACGATCCACATGGACAGGCTCGCGACGATCATCACGTAACGGGCGTCCCCCGCGGCCCGGAGCGCGTTTGGCAGGGCAAAGCTCAGCGGCCAGGCGACGGCCATGGATATGCAGTGGATACGGAGAAAGCTTACCGCCAGCCCGTGGGCTTCGGGACTCAGGCTGAAAAGGCTTATCAGCCATTCCATAAAAATATAAATAAAGGCGCCTATTCCCGCGAGATTCACATAGGTAAGCTTTATGATCTTTGCCGTTTGTTTTTTCGCGCCCTCATAATCGCCGGCGCCGACACACTGGCCCACGATGGTAAGGAGGGCCATGCCGTATGCCATGCCGGGCATGAAGGAGAAGGAATTGATCACCGAGGCTATGGCGTTCCCCGCAATGGCGGCCGTGCCGAAACCGGTAAAAATCCGCTGGGTCAGGAGTCTGCCGATCTGAAACATGGAACTTTCAAGACCGCTGGGGATGCCCACATTCAGTATATTGCGGATCATGGGACGGTTGAGGCGGATCCTGAACAGTCCCGTGATTACCAGGGGCCCCCGCTTGTTGACAACCAGGAGAACCGTCAGTATCAGCGCCGCCGCGATCCGGCTTAAAAGAGTCGACAGCGCGGCCCCGGCGACTCCGATGTGAAGGATAAAAATAAAAAAAGCGTTGCCCCCGATGTTCATAACATTCACCATCAGGGCTATCAGCATGGGGACGCGGCTGTTGCCCGAGGCGCGGAAAATGGCCGCGTCGGCGTTGTAGACCGCCAGAAAAGGATAGGATACGGCGGTAATGAGAAAATAGATCGCCGCGGCGTCCATTACCTCGGCTTCGACCCTGCCGTAGATCAGGCTTATTATGCCGCGCCGCAGAAAAACCGCCGCCGCCAGAATGAAAACGGATACCAGGGTGACAACGTAAATAAGCTGCTTCGACGCGGTTCCTGCGTTTTTTGAATCCCGGCGGCCTACGTACTGGCTCGTAACCACCGCGCCTCCGGTACACAGGGCGGTAAGGGCGATGATAAGCAGGTTGTTTATATTGTCGATAATGTTCACGCCGGAAACGGCGAATTCCCCGACGAAACTTACCATCATGGTATCCGCGGCGCCCATGGTTACCGCGAGAATCTGTTCGATGACAAGAGGCCAGAGCAGGCGGAACAGGGCGCGGTTGGTCCACTGTCCCGTCATTGCCGGCGCGGGCCGGATTTGGGACACCCCTGTGTGGTCCCGCGGAGACATCAGGGCGCCACCCGCTTTCTGTCCCTGGGGAAGAGGCTCGCTTCCTTGACATTCGCGAGTCCGAGGATTCGCGCGGTCAGCCGCTCAAGGCCGATGGCGAAGCCGCCGTGCGGCGGGCAGCCGTACTGGAGCAGGGCCGCGTAGTTCCGCATGTTTTCCAGTTTAAGGCCGAAACGGGGCAGGGCATCGACAAAGGCCTCGTAACTGTGCTGGCGCCGGCCGCCGGTGCTTATCTCAAGGCCGCGGAACAGGGCGTCGAAACTCATGGTGCGGTTCGCGTCCGAGGGGTAGGTATAGAAAGGCCGGTAACGCCGGGGGAATTCATTGACAAACACCAGATCGCTTGCGTGTTCCTTTTTCGACCATTCGCAGAGGAAGCGTTCCGCCTCGGGGTTGAGGTCGAAGATTCGTCCGCCGCCCGCCCTGCCCGACAGCTCCGAGGCAAGTTTCACCGCCTCCTCGTAGCCGATAACGGGAGAAGCCGCCACCGCGTCCGCATCGGGCACGGAAGCGTTCCACCGCGCGAGATCGGCGCCGTTTCCGCGGTTGAGTTCCTCGAACACGTGACACAGAAGCCCCTTCTCCAGTTCCATGAGGTCCTTTTCGGATTCGATAAAACCCATCTCCACGTCCAGGGAAACGTACTCGTTAAGGTGCCGGGGGGTATCGTGCTTTTCCGCCCTGTAGGCGGGGGCCACCTCAAAGACCCGCTCCATGCCGCTTGCCACCATCACTTCCTTGTAAAACTGGGGCGACTGGGCAAGGCAGACCTTGCGGTCAAAATATTCAACCTCGAAAAGTTCCGTTCCCCCTTCGGTTCCTCCCCAGACCAGCTTGCTGGTTTTGATTTCCGTAAAATCCCGGGAACGGAGATACGCGGAAAAGGCTTCGACAATCGCCGCCTGCACATTGAAGATCGAGCGTATCTTCGGGCTGCGGAGGCTGAGGATACGGTTGTCGAGGATCGTCTCGAGGCCCAGCCGGGAAATATCGGCGTTGACCTGATAGGGAAGCTCCGGCGCGGCGCGGCCTGTCACCTCAAGGGCACTAACCCGCAGCTCCACCCCTCCGGGGGCCTTTCCGTTCAGGGCGGGGACACCCCGGGCGCTGATTACCGATTCGAGAGTCAGCGCCGCGCCCGAGGAATCGACGGGTTTCTCGTTAAACACAAGCTGAAGGATGCCCGACCTGTCCCGGAGTACCACAAAGGTAATGCCCCCCATATCCCTGATACGGTGAACCCATCCGGAAACCTGTACCTCCGCGCCGGGGTTTTCCCCCGCGGCGGCGGCCACATCCCTTGCCAAGACACGCATAACTCCTCCAGTGTCAGTATAATTTAAAGAATACTTTTTAGGGAACCTCTGAGGACTTTTTTTCAGAAGTTTCTTTAGAGCGGCTGTTTCAAAACCGGTCCAAAAGCGTCACTTCTCGCTTAAATCTTTGATCGCGTCCCAGCCGGCCGGAGGCGGGGCGTCGATGTACGCGCGGCACCGGTCCACATAGAGCCGCGCCACCCGGTCCTTTCCGTTTTTGGCCGCAAGGGAGGCAAAAATTTTCTCCGCCCCGGCGAATTGCCGGCTTTCGTACAGGGCAAGGGCCTCTTCCCACCGGGCCAGCTCCTCCAGTTTTTCGGCGCCGGCTTCAGCGCGGAAATCCAGAAGCTCGTAGAGTCTGACGGGGGTTTGTATCCCCACCACCCGGACACGGTCAAGGCGGCGGCAGACAAATTCGTCCCCTATCCCGTCTTTGGTGTATTCGCTTATCAGCATTCCCCCCGTGTTGTACTGCTTGTTGACCCCCTCAAGCCGCGCGGCAAGGTTCACCGCGTTTCCCATAATGGTATAGTTCATCTTGTTGGATGTTCCCATATTGCCCACCACCATGTCGCCGGTGTTTATCCCAATCCGGGTGTAGAGAGGAACGGGATTGTCGGGGTCAAGTTTAACCCCCTTGTTTTTCAGCGCCGCGATTACCTCCCCGGTGACAAGTTCTTCCCTGAGAAGTTCCCGGTTTAATTCCGCCTCGGTTTTTTTCATCCGGACGGCGCTGCGGCAGGCCGCGAGCGCATGATCCTCCCGGTACACCGGCGCGCCGAAAAAGGCGATGATCGCGTCCCCCTCGTATTTATCGATGGTTCCCCCGTTTTTCATGATGATGTCGCTCATCTCCGTAAGGTAACGGTTCAGCAGCCGGACCAGGTCCTCCGGATCAAGCTGTTCCGAAATCGTCGAAAAGCCCTGGATGTCCGTAAAGACGGCGCTCATCTGACGCTTGCTTCCGCCAAGCTGCAGGAGCGAAGGATTGGCCACCAATTGGGCTACCACATCTTTGGAGACATAGGTTGAGAAGGCCCTGTTGACAAACTGCCTTTCCTTTTCCGAGGCCATGTAGGAGATCAGTTCCCGGATAATGACCGCGGCAAGGGCGGACAGAACCGGGCCCAGGGGGCCGATAAAAATGCCGGTGTACCGGAACAGGACGAAACAGGCTGCCCCGAAAAGGACAACCCCGCCGATGCCCAGACCTGCCCGGGGGACCTGCTTCAGGCGGCTCAGGGAAAGCATGAGGACAAGGGCAAGTACGAGGCACAGGACCATGCTCCACCGGGGATGGAGGGGGATGATAAAGGATTCACCCAGAATCGTGTCCAGTACCACCGCGTGGGTGCCGACGTTGACATATTCCCCGTAGAAGGGGTTTACCCCGATATCGGTGGTACCCGTATCAACCCGGCCGATGATGCAGAACTTTCCCGCGAGACTGTCCCGCAGGCGCGTATTGAGTTCCGCGTGCCGCGCCGAGGCCGTACCAAGATATCCGGCCAGTTGCGCGATGTACTCCGCCTCCTCCCGGATTGCCCCGGCGTCTTCCGGGTAGTCCCGCTCCAGGCTTTCCAGAAGGGCCAGCACCTTCGGGCCCGGTTCCATCTCCAGAAAGGATTCCACCAGGGCCAGGCCTTCGGCGCGGAGGGCAAGGCGGCGGTTAAACTCGTCATCGGATTTTTCCGCCAGAGCCAGACCCAGGGCTTCACGGGACTCCCGCAAAAATTCGCCGCTCCGGTAAATAACAGGGATTGCCGGAGAGAGGCTTTCGTCAAGGCGGACGAAAAAAGAAAGATCCGCCGTTTCCAGCGCCGCAAGGTACTGTTCTATCTGGGATTCAAGTTCCTCCAGCCATGAAAGTTCCGCAAAGGAAATATGGGTAAAGCTCTCGTGGTAATCCGTCTTTGGCCAGTCGAGCATCATCCGGCCCCGGATATCCAGGGGAATAACAACGTCGCGGACGGAATCCGGAACGGATCCGCCGCCGGGAAACCGGGCGCCTTTCAGGATGAGCCGCCGTTCCTCAAGGCGTATTCCGGGATAGCCCAGGTATTCCATCAGCGGGGCAAAGGCAAGCTGGAGGTAAAAATGCCCGCCGATTTTCTGGGCAAGGAAGATCCGCCGCCTGACTCCGTCGTCATCAATATCCACGTTGGTAAAGCCCGCGCCCCGGGCAGCTTCGGCGAAGGAAGGAATGGGGGGAAGGACATCGACATAATCACCATCCCGCAGGCCCGGCGCGGCGTCTACCGGAAAGGAAAATTTTTCCTCCGCCAGGGACCGCCGCTCCGCCTGCTCCCCGCTCAGGGGCTGGTTTTGCAGGTTGAGCGTGGCCCAGGTATGACCGAACAGGGCCGATGCCTGGGCAAGGTATATGTCATTGTCACGGGCTATACCCGAAGCCTTTTGAAAAAGATCCTCCCCGTCGGAGCGGATAAGCGCCAGCAGTTCCTCTCCGTAGCGCGCCGCCTCCGCCCGGCTTATCCTGCCGCCGCGAAGCGCCTCCAGCAGTTCGGAAACCTTGCCGCCGATTTTCGAAAAGGTTCTTTCAAAATCCGCGGGAAACTCCCGGTTAAAATAGACAGAATCTATCCCCGGCGGCCCCCTGTCGATAAACTCAATATCCATTATGGCCGCCGCGACTCCGTATTCCTTGAGTCTGAGGTAGCCGTCCGCCATGATCGAACGGGGCCAGGGGTAAACTCCGTTATACGCTATCGCC
>JAISND010000086.1 GCA_031276615.1 Treponema sp.
CCTTGAGGAAGCGATGCCCGAACTTGACGTGCTGTACATGACCAGGGTACAGCGCGAGCGTTTCTTCAACGAAGAAGATTATATCCGCCTCAAGGACATCTACGTCCTTGGCAGGGAGAAGATGGATCTGGCAAAAAAAGAACTGATCATCCTCCATCCCCTGCCCAGGGTAAATGAAATCGCGGTAGAGGTTGACGCCGACCCGCGGGCTGCTTACTTCAGGCAGGCCAAATACGGCATGTACGTGCGCATGGCCCTGCTTTCATCGATCCTGGGCGCGGTAAAAGACTGAAGGGGGGAATATGCTTAATATAGACGAAATAAGAAACGGCATTGTAATCGATCACATCAAGGCGGGACAGGGGATCAGGATTTTCAACTGGCTCGGCCTTGACAGGGCGGCCTATCCCGTCGCTTTTGTGGTGAACGCGAGCTCCAAACGCATGGGCCGCAAGGACATCATCAAAATCGACAACGCAATCGCCATTAACTTCGATGTGCTCGGCCTTATCGATCCGAACATCACGGTGAACGTAATAGAGAACGAAAAGATAACCGAAAAGATCAAGCTCCAGCTTCCGGAACGGGTCGAGGATGTGCTGATCTGCAGAAACCCCCGGTGTATCACCTCCACGGAAAAATACATTTCCCACATTTTTCATCTGGAAAATCCGGAATTGCGCACCTACCGCTGCGAATACTGTGACGATATAAAATCGGCGGGCGATTTCAGGTGAGGGGAAACCCTCAAAGGATCAGGACGTGAAAGGCCGGCTCGTTTTAAAAAATTTTCGCATAACGGATGAATCGGGAGACCTGACCGGATCGCTTGTCGTCGAGGACGGCGTGATTCGGGAAATTATTCCAGGGGGCGAAGCGGGACTTGCGGGGGTCTCTTCCGGAAAAGAAGCCGGGCGCCGCTGCCTTGCCGCGGAACGGGTCATCGACGGCAGGTACTTTATTCCCGGCGAAGACCGTTATATCCCCGGCAGGTACAGGGTTCTTATGCCCGCCTTTGTCGATCTCCACGCCCATTTCCGGGACCCCGGCTTTTTTGACACGCCGCCTTCGGAAGGTCCCTTCCCCGCGGAGACGCTTGAATCCGCCTGCCTTGCCGCGGCGGCCGGGGGCTTTGGAACCGTGGTCTGCATGGCGAACACCAGGCCGCCGCTTGACACCCTTGAGAAGGCCCAAGCCCTGAAAACGCGCTCCGACGCGCTGGGCATCATCGATCTGTACCCGGTCATATCCCTCACCAAAAACATGGAAGGGAAAGAACTTTCCGGAATTTCGGATGTTTCCCCCCATGCCGGGCATGAAGCGCGGATTCCCCTGATGCTGAGCGAAGACGGAAAGGATCTGTCCGATGAGGCGCTGTTCCTTTCCGCGATGGGGGAAGCCCGCCGCATCGGCGTTCCTGTTTCCTGTCACTGCGACTTTGGCGGCGGGGAGGCGGCGGCCTGCAAAGAGCGGGGCGAACCGCGCCGGGTCTGGAGCCGCCTTGAGGAAAACAGCGCCGTCCGCCGGGCAATAGAACTGGGAAAGCGGGCCGGCTGTCACATCCACATAGCGCACGTTTCTACGAAAGAAGCGGTTGAAACGATCCGGCAGGCCAAAGCGGAACTCCGGCAAAAGGCCGGCCGGGACGCCGCGCGGAACGGCGGAGCGGGCGGAGGCGGGGAAAGCGGCGGCGGCTTCCGGCTTACCTGTGAAGCCATGCCGCATAACATCGCCCTCACCGAAGAACGCGCCCGCGAACTGGGGGAGGAATCTTTTGGCCGGGTGAACCCGCCGCTCCGCGCCGAAACCGATCGTCAGGCGATAATCGCGGCAATACTCGACGGAACCATAGACCTTATCGCCACGGATCACGCGCCCCATGCGATGGCAGACAAGGCCGGGGGGGCGCCGGGCTTTTCCGGCCTTGAAACCGCCTTCGCGGTCTGTTATACGGAACTGGCCGGGGGCGTTCCGGGGGATGCCGCCGGCGTCCCTGCCGGCCGCATCGGACTCAGCCGCCTTTCCGCCCTTATGAGCGCCAACCCGGCGCGTATTCTGCGCCTTGCCGGAGAAGGCAGCGGAACCGCGGATTCGGACATCGTGGATACGGGCGGCGCCCCCGCGGGCCGCGGCCGCATAGCCCCCGGCCTGCGGGCGGATCTTGTTATCCTTGATCCCGATGCGGCCTGGAAGGTTGATCCCGCCGCTTTCAAAACCAGGGGGAAAAATTCGGCCTTTGCCGGGCGGACGCTGCGGGGAAAGGTACTCGTAACCCTTCACGGCGGCCGGGTGGTTTACGAGGCGTGATAGGGCAGGGAGGCATTCAATGTACAACATGGATAAACTTTTTGAGGCGGTCGCGGACAGGGGGCACGTGTGCGTCGGGCTGGATACGGCCGCGGATTATATCCCCCCGGGCGAGCGGCAAAGGGCCTCCTCCGATGCCGCGGCGGTACTGGCTTTCAACAGATCCCTTGTCGACGCGACGATTGACGCGGCGGCCTGCTTCAAGGTACAGATCGCCTGTTACGAAGAAATGGGCCTTGCCGGCCTTGAGACCTACGCCAGGACCCTGAAGTATATCCGCGAAAAAAACGGACTCGTCATTGCCGACATCAAACGCGGCGACATAGCCGATACCGCGCTCCGTTATGCGAAAGCGCACTTTGAAGGCGACTTTGAGGCGGACTTTGTTACCCTTTCGCCCTACATGGGCATGGACTCCGTCGAACCCTGGCTTTCCTA
>JAISND010000104.1 GCA_031276615.1 Treponema sp.
ACATCCTCAGGGCGATCAAATCAAACACCAGGGCACTGTACCTGGAGACCCCTTCCAATCCGCTGCTCAAGATAACCGATCTCGCCGCGTGTATAGGCATGGCAAAGGAGAGGGGACTCCTCTCCATCGTTGACAACACCTTTATGACCCCCTACCTGCAGCGGCCCCTGGAGCTGGGCGCCGACATCGTGGTTCACTCGGCGACAAAATTCCTCGGGGGCCACAGCGATGTCATCTCGGGGCTTGCGGTTACCGGAACCGAAGAGCTGGGGCAGAGGCTTTACCAGATTCAAAACAGCTTCGGCGCGGTGCCCGGCCCCTGGGACGCCTGGCTTGTAATACGGGGAATTAAAACCCTCAAGGTACGGATGGAAACCCAGCAGGCCACGGCGAAAAAACTTGCCGAATGGTTAAGGGAACACAAAAACGTCAGTGAAATAAATTATCCGGGCCTCGCGGATCATCCGGGCCATGACACTCATCTAAGGCAGGCTTCCGGCGCCGGCGCCATGCTTTCCTTCAAGACCAAAACCACGGAACAGGCCCTCGATTTTTACAGGCGGGTCAAGCTGGCGGCAGCGGCGCCGAGCCTTGGCGGTGTTGAAACCATCGCTTCCTACCCGGTCAAAATGAGTCACGTCAATATGCCCGCGCCGGAGCGGGAACGTATGGGCATTACCGACAATCTCATCCGGATCGCGGTGGGACTGGAATCGGCGGATGACCTGACGGCTGATTTTGATCAGGCCCTGCGCTGACAGCCTGCGCGGCGAAGGGGCATGATTTATCGTTCCGGAAATGTCATGTCTGTCAATAATGCAGGCACATTACAGCAGACTTCCTTGAAATTCGTTACTTCTTGCGGCGCGAATTGACGAACCGGGAAAAATCGTTAATGTTCTTGACCACGATGCGGTCAGGGTACATTTCCATGCGCCGCTGGGTAACAAAGTGGCTGAGGGTATCCCTCGTTTCCGAAACGCTCATGCCCGCCCAATGGGCAACATCGTCCACGGTGGTTTTGAATTCCCGGCGCTCGCTGGTTTTGTCGATGTTGGCCTGGGTCTCGTCAAGCATAAGGAACACGTCGGCGATCTTCGCCTGGGGTTCGTTCAGGGTAAGGATCAGGAAGCGCCGTTTCGAATCGTAGATGCGCTTGGAGAATATGCGCAGGAGCTTGAAGGCTATCTGGGGGTTCCCCAGCATAAGAATCTCAAAATTCTGGCTGTTGAATTCCAGCACCTTTACCAGATCAAGGGCAATAGCCGTCGCGGAGCGGGGTGAATTTTCGAGGATTGCCATTTCGCCGAACATCTCCGAGGGCTGGAGTATGTCAAGGGTTCGCTCTATATCCCCGATGATTTTGACCAGCTCAACGCGGCCCGACTGGATAAGATAGAAGGTATCCCCCGGTTCAAACTCGGAAAAGATCATCTCTCCCGGCTGAAAGGTTCGGGTAAAACGGCCAAATGCCGCCAGGTCCATCGCCATCCTACACCCCCATAGCCTTAAGCGCCCGCTTCGCCTTTACCGTTGTACCGTCATCTTCATCAGCCGACATGGAAAGTATTTTTTTGTAGAAAGCCGCGGCCTGCTCTTTCCTGCCGATTTTTTCATAGGACTGGCCGATGAAGAAAACCGCGTCCCGCAGATCGGGATGCTTTGGATACTTGGTAAGCATCATCGTGTAATATTTTATGCAGTCGTCAAATTTGTTGAGAAGGAAAAGACAGCGGCCTATTTCGTAGGAACTCTTCGCCGCGTATTCGGGATCATCATTGGCCTCGACAATTTTCTTGAAAGCCGCATAGGCCTGGAGATACTTCTCCTGGGAAATAAGGCTTACCGCGTCGTAATAGGTTTTGGCGGTACCGCTCAGATCCCCGGACGAAGAAGCCTGCCCGGCCGGCGGGGAGGAAGAAAGATTAAACTCCCCGGTCCCGGCGGAAGGGGCCGCCGCCCGGGCCTGAGACGCGGAACTGACGCTTACGCCGGGACCCTTGCCGTCGCCGTAGCGGGCAAGGGAAGTTTCCGCCGCTTCAAGATTCTTTGCCGCCGCCGAGGCGTTCTTCCCCGAAGGGTAATAGATAAGGTAACGGCTGAAAACGTACTTCGCCTGGGAGAAACGCTTGTTCTTGAGGTAGTATTCGCCCACGTTGAAAAGCCCCGCCTCAGGATTCACATCCCCCTGCTCCATAAGACTGGAAACCTGATGGTGAATGCGCCGCATCTGGTTGGAAAAAACCTTGAGCATCTTCATGATGATGCGGGTGTTGGCCATGGCAATGGCCTCAAACTCCTGGACGGTGAAGGCCATGATAGTGGTATCCGAAAGGGCTATGGCATTTTCTTCCCGCGGATACTTGCCCAGCGCGGATTTAACTCCGAAGAACTCGCCCGGCTGCACAAGATCATGCACGTCCTGTCCGGTTTCAATATCCTGATACACCAGGTTCACCGCCCCCTTCTGCAGGATAAAGACCTTGTCGGCCGCGTCCCCCTGGAAGTAGATGAGAGAACCTGCTCGATATTGAAACGGTTTGGGCATTCCGGTTAATCCTTGTCGGGCTCAAAGGGCAGGTAATCAAGAATCTTTTCGAATCCGATCTTGCGCCGGCATTCCCTGTACAGCCCGGCGGGATCGCCCTTTACAAACACGGGACGATTCCCCACTTTAATCCGGGTGTAATCCGCGGGAAGCTTTCCTCCGAAAATGTCGAGGAAACGAAACTCTCCGTAGATGGGGGTTCCCTCAAGCACGAGAAGCTCGATATCCTCCATTGCCGCTCCCACAAAGTTTTCATAGGGGTCGCTGTTTTTTCCTTTAAGCACCAGAATATCGCCAAATTTGCCCTCTTCAAGGCTGCCGATCCTGTCCTGCATCCAGAAAGCCTTCGCGGCGTTGATGGTACACATTTCAAAAATGGTCTTTGCGGAAAGATCTTCACCGTACATTTTCCGGTAAAGCTCCCGGTCATATTTAATCTCCGCAAGAAGATTCGCCGAACCGGTGGCGGAAGAATCCGTCCCGATGGTGACGTTCACCCCGGCCGCGAGCATTTTTTTTATCTTGCATGTAACGTTGAACATGAACATGTTGGAAAAACCGCACCAGGAAACGCTGGCCCCCGCCGCGGCGACTTTCCTGATGTCCTCGTCGCTGAAGCCGATGCAGTGGATAAGAAGGCAGTGCCTGTCCAGAACCTCAAGTTTCTGAAGGTACTCAACCCCGCGCATGGATTCATCATCAAAACCTTCGGAAAGATGCGTGATAAAGGGCCACCTGTTCTTCACTGCCCGCTGGTGTTCAACCTCAATGCCGTCACCCCATTTGAGATCGTAGGAAGACGATTCATGGGCAAGACCGTATTCAAGAATGGCGCGGACAGGCAGGGTGGGCAGAATGTTCCCGTTGAGTTTCTGGGGGAAATGATCGTTTACCGTGGTAACCCCGGAAAAGAGACACTTGTAGCCGGAAAGGCCGTAGAGGTCCTCCCGGCTCAGTCTGGATCGTTCCCTGAAGGTGTCCGATGCCTTGAGATCATTATCCCAGGGAAGCCAGGTCAGATAGAAAACACCCGGCTTGGGGCCGACCGGGGGACGGTAATTCCCCTGCAGATGATCATGGGTGTTTATAAGAGAAGGGTATATAAAAGAACTTCCCTTCAAATCGATAGAAACGGTACCGCCCCGGGAAACAATTTTATTTCCCTGAACTCCCAAATTGCCGGTACATGTTTTCCTGCCAGAAGAAACAATAGTTCCATTGGCCAAGGTATACTCAAACACTTGCGGACCGTCCTCCAGAGGGCTGTGCCCCCAGCAAAAATCGGCGAACTATGCTTCCCGAACATACTGCGCCATTAACGATTTCTCTATTTTAAGACTATGAACCCTGGGAAGTCAACGATCTTGGTTCTATCCTTTTCCATTATCGGCAAAAACACGGGTTTTTTGAAGTCTTTTTCGGTATAAACAGAGCTTTTTCCGGAAATTCGGGCTTCGGGAAAGCCGCCCCGGATTTAAAGGCAAAAACTTTTCAGTATTCGCGGAATGTCAGGCAATAATCGACCAAAATGTCTAAAATCCGCTAAAATACAGGTGATGGTCGATTTACATACCCATTCGAATGCCTCCGACGGGGATCTCAGCCCCGCCCGGCTTGTCCGGGAAGCCCTGCGCCAGGGCCTCGGCGCCCTTGCGCTGACGGATCACGACACTATTGACGGCCTTGAAAGCGCGAAAAACGAAGCCGGGGAAGCGGGAATCTGTTTCATCCCCGGGATCGAGATAAATATCAGCTGGAAAGCGCTCCGGGACACCTGCGGACTTGGGCCGGGCGGCGAATTCCACCTCCTGGGTTTGGGAATCGGGACGCCAAGCCCGGCTTTTCTTGACGCAATCGCCGAACTGTCCCGCCGCCGGGAAGCCCGCAACCGTGAAATTCTTGAAAAAATGCGCGAACTGGGCATCGAAGCGACAATGGAAGAGGTCGAAGCCTTTTCCGGCGGCCATTCGGTGGGGCGTCCCCATTTTGCCAGCCTCCTGGTAAGCCGGAGAATCGTTAAAACCATAAAACAGGCTTTCAGCCGCTACCTGGGACCGGGGAAAGTCCTCTATACCCCCAGGGAAGGGCTGGAATTCGGCGAGGCTGCCGCGCTGATCCGCGAATCCGGGGGTATCCCGGTTTTGGCGCACCCCATGTCCCTCTACGTGGCCTGGGGACGCCTTCCGGATCTGATACGGAAACTGAAAGATATGGGGCTTGCGGGTATTGAAGCCTGGCACCCCGCTGCCCAACCCCGCTCCTGCCGGCGGCTTGAGGAGCTTGGCAAAACCCTGGGCCTCTATGTCACCGAAGGCAGCGACTTCCACGGCGCGGTCCGGCCTGACCGCCGGCTGGGTTTTTCCTGCGGGGAAAGAAAAATCACGGACAGTGTACTGGAAGCCATACCGGAACTGGCCCGCTTTTACCTTGTAAAAGCCAAACATGCTGATAAGTTTTAATTGTTACAGAACACCAGGGCCTGCTGCGCCTGCAGGTTTTTGTGTTGCTTTCTACCACAAACCCGCCTCATAAGACTATTGACAACTGCACGAAATGTCTTTTCCGTCATTCCACCCCTCTTCCACGGCACATTTGTCGTCTTGGCATGTCTTGCCGCTGCCGTCTGCTTCAACATAGCACGATCCATCTCCTTTACAACCACAACCTGAAAGCATCAACCCAAAGATTATCAGAACTGCCAATGTTCCCAATTGAAAAAAACCTTTCATAAAAATTCTCCTCGAAGTATTGCTCCACGACTTTACTTCTTTGCTGAAATTTCCCGCCCATACGGCCAAGAATTAGCTGATCTTCTCAAATTTTATATCCAAGTTTGGCAAAAAACTACAAGAATAATCAACTTAAAGCCAATAATAATCAATGTATAATTGATTGTCAATATACGGGAATCCTTTATGATTATTTTATTGGTTATCAGGTATAAGAGAATGACAAGCCTGCGGATCATACTGGCAAACAACCTGAAGGCAAATCGCCGGAAATGTGGTATGTCTCAAGCAAAACTGGCTGAAAAAGCCGAAATTTCCCCCCAATATATTGCCATGATTGAGCTTTCCCGCCAGTTTCCCAGCCCTGAAGTGTTGGAAAGGATAGCCGGGGTCCTTGGAATAGAAGGCTATGAGCTTTTTTCGGTTTCTGCTTCCCCTCAAAAGGAACTGGAACGGCTGAGGCAGGACATTATAACCGAAATAAAACAGACTTTTAGTGAAATGTTCGAACAAGCCCTCAAAAATGTATCGAAATGATACTTATAAAGACTGGGGTATTAAACCGGATTTTCGGATAAACCACCGGTATAGCCGGTGGCTTGCGAAAATATACCCAACCTGCCAACCCGCTTCTTTCCGCTTCCGCGGTGAAGATATCGTAGGGATCCTCACCCAGACGGCGGTGCTGGATTGCTTCCAGAACGTGCACCGCATCGACAGGTTCACTGCCCTCCAGATCGGCAATGGTACGGGCAAGGCGGAGTATGCCGTGACAGGCCCTTCCGGAAAGGGCCAGCCTGGTTATGGCCCTGCGAAAGGCGGCTTCGGCGCGGGCGCTGAGGGGACAGCAGGAATCGATAAGGCCGGCCGGGATCAGCGCGTTGCGGCGAATGTTCGTTCCCCGCAGACGCCGCCGCTGTATGTCTACGGCCTTTTCAACCCGGCGGGCAATTTCGGCGCTGCCTTCCCCGGCGGGAAGGCTCATATCACCGGCCGCGGGCGGAAGAACGGCGACCCGCAGTTCCACCCGGTCAAGCAGGGCCGCGCCAAACCTGCGCCAGTAGCGCTGAATCTCCTCGGGGGAACAGAAGCAGCCCCGGCCGGCGGCTGTTCCGTCCCTTGCCGGAATTCCCTCCGTATCCGCCGCGCCGCCTGTGCCGCCCGCGTCCCCCGGCTCCCGCATGCCCAGCCTGCCGCAGGGACAGGAATTTGCCGCAAGGATAAGCTGAAATTCCGCGGGCAGCCGCACCGGGCCCTCGGCGCGGACTATACTAATCACCCTGTCCTCAAGAGGTTCGCGCAGGGCCTGAAGCACGTTGGACTTGAACTCCGGCGCCTCATCAAGAAAGAGCACCCCGTAATGGGCAAGGCTGATCTCGCCGGGACGCACGGTCTTGCCGCCGCCGAGGATGCCCTCGGCGCTGGAAGAATGATGGGGCGCGCGGAAAGGCGGACGGGTGATAAGGCCGCCGGCGAAGGCCGCCGGTCCGCCGCCAAAGGCGCCCGCCAGACTGTAGAGCCGGGTCACCTCTACCGCTTCTTCGGGACTCAGGGGCGCCATTATTGAAGGCACGCGCCGGGCAAGCATGGTTTTCCCGGCGCCCGGCGGCCCGAACACAAGGAGGTTGTGTCCCCCGGCGGCGGCTATTTCCAGGGCGCGCTTGTAACGCCGCTGCCCCCGCACATCGGCAAAGTCGCCGGCAGCCGCGTCCGGCGCGGCCGCGGCGCTTGCATGTAACAGGGATCCGGCGGCAAAGCGTCCGCCGTCCTGAACCTCCGAGCGGGGCAGCGCGCCCGTGGTGTCCCTGACAAAAAGGGCGTGTACCGCCTCCCGAAGGCTGGCGGCGGCGGTAAAACACGCGCCGGCGGGGCCTTCCCCGGCGGGTTCCGGGCACAGGATTGCCGCTTCCCGCGCGTTTTCTTCGGGTACGATAAATTCACTTATTCCGTTTTCCAGCCCCGCCGCCACCGCCGCGAGTACGCCCCGCACCGGCCGTATTCTGCCTGAAAGCTCCAGTTCCCCCATCACAAGCAGATCGCCGGGCGCCGGTGCAATTCCCGCCGCCGCCATTACCGAAAGGGCGATGGGCAGATCCAGGGAGGCCCCGTCTTTCCGCAGGCCCGCCGGGGCAAGGTTGATCAAAATTCTGTCCGGGGGAAAATCAAAACCCGAATTTCTGAAGGCCGCCCTGACCCGTTCGCGGGCTTCCCGTACCGCGCCCTCGGCAAGTCCGGTAATATCTATCCCCGGAATTCCCCTCCGGATGTCCGCCTCAACCCGGATAATGACGCCGCCGGCGCCGTAGGGCGCATAGGCCATTACGCTCATAATTCCTCCTGCGGCATTAATGGCGCGGCCGTGTACGGCGCTTCGGTTTTCCGGAAAATATTGGCTTATGCCCCGCTGCCTGCGCGCCGGGAAGGCATGAAACCCGAATATGAAACCTTAAAGGCAACACGGCGGGAGTGTTGCTCACACCCCTGACAAAAAAAACCCGGCGCCATAGATACGCTTGACTTGGGGCATCTTTGCCCTCTTTCAAACTTTTTTCCCCGTCCGCCGTGATTTCCCTCAAATGCGCCTGCCCTGCCGGAATACCAGAGGCTTGTTGACTTCCTCCGGTTCGTATTGTAGCCTCTTCCTGTTCATTGTTGGCCGGCAGAAGCCTGGTGAAAATTTGAAGCAAAAGGCTGCACCGCAGGCGCAATTGACCGGGTGGGCGTACGGTTTTTTGGGCTACAGCCTACTCCATGCCAGAGCGTGCGTAAAAAACATTCACGACCGTCCAGCCCCCGGACGGGCAATTGCGCCCGGGGCAGAGTATATTGATTTAAGTATTTCAGGCTTATGTTTTTGCCGGAACACTGGAGGAGGGCATCAGGATGGCGGAAGAGGTGGTGGACGGGTTTACGCGGGATGTACCGGCTTTGCCGGGGCGCCCTGCCCTATTCCCCCATCCCCTGTTATTCGGCTAATCTGACACCATGCGCGCAATCATCAAACCCCACAAATTCTCGGGCGCCGTGCGGATTCCCGCTTCCAAGTCCCATACCATCCGGCAGCTTCTCATTGCCGCGCTTGCGGACGGCGTTTCCGGGATTCGCTACCCCCTGGATTCGCTTGACGCCCAATCCTGCGCGGGGGCATGCCGCGCGCTGGGCGCGGACATCGAGGAACACCGCGCGGCTGATCCCCTCTGCCCCAATCCCGCCGGCCCGGACGGAAACAGGCTTGTCGCATATACGGTACGCGGATGCGGCGGCAGGCTCCCGCCGCGTGCCGGCGCGCAAAACGCGGCCCCGCGGCCCATCCCCGTTGATGTGGGCAACTCCGGCACCACCCTCTACCTTGCCCTTGCGGCGGCAGCCCTGGACTCACGGGCCTTTGTGTTTGACGGCGACGAGCAGATAAGGCGCCGCGGCGCCGGCCCCCTGCTTGAGGCCCTTGCCGCTCTCGGCGTCAGGGCGGAATCGAAGGACAGCAGGGGCTGTGCCCCCATTACCATTCAGGGGCCCTGGAAGGGCGGCCGGGCGCGCGTCTCCTGCCCCACAAGCCAGTACCTTTCGGCGCTGCTCATCGCCGCCCCGCTTGCGCCCGCCGGGGTCGTCACCGAAATTGACGTGCCCCTGCTCAACGAAAAGCCGTATATCGAAATGACCCTTTCCTATCTTAAAGCCCAGGGCGTTCACTGCGAAGCCGCCCCCGATTTTTCCCGTTTTGTCATTCCCGGCGGCGCCGTGTATAAACCCGTCTCCGCTTATTCGCCCGGCGATTTTTCCTCGGCAGCCTTTCCCGGCTGCGCCGCGGCCCTTACAGGCGGCCCGGTCACTCTTTTCGGCCTTGATCCGGAGGACACCCAGGGGGACAAGGCCTATTTTGACATGCTGGGCCGAATGGGCTGCAAAGTTGAATGGAAGCGGCTTTCCGGCGAAGAACACGCGGCAGGCGGCGCGGCAGGCTGGGCGCTTGCCGTTTCCCGCGACGGCCCCCTGCGGGGCGGCGTATTCGCCCTTAACGCCACGCCGGACATGCTCCCCGCGGCCGCCGTCACCGCCGCCTGCGCCGAAGGGGATACCGCCCTTGTCAATGTCGCCCACGCCCGCATAAAGGAAACCGACCGCATAGCGGTGATGGCGGAAGAACTGGGAAAACTGGGCGTGGACTGCACCGAGCGCCCCGACGGCCTTGTTGTCCACGGCAGGGCCGGGCCGGGGAAAGGCGGGGCAGGCAAGGCTCCTTTCAGGGGCGGCGTCATTGACGGCCACGGCGATCACCGCGTTGTCATGGCCTTCGCCGCGGCTGCCCTTGCGGCGGAAGCTCCTGTTGAAATAGAAGGCGCCGAAAGCGCGGCGGTTACCTATCCGGGCTTTCTTGAACTGCTGGGCGCAAGGATGTGAGCTTGTTCCGAAAACTGAAGTTTTGGAACAGCCTTATGAACAAAAACTTTTTTGCCGGAACACCGATATACACAGGGCCGGCGATAATGTAGTATACTTTCACCGTATAATCATCATGCGTATCGTTATTGTAGGGGCCGGCATGGTCGGTACCCAGCTTGCAAAGCACCTCATTCAGGAAAAACACAACGTTTCTATTATAGAATCCAACGAGGAACGGGCCCGCCACGCTTCCAACCGTATCGACTGTCTGGTGATTCACAACGAAGGAAACAGCATCAAATCCCTTGAAGAAGCGGGCATAGCAAAGGCGGACGCGCTGGTCAGCGTCACCGATTCGGACGAAGTCAACATGATCATCTGCGGTCTTGCCGCCTCACACTACCCGGATGTGCTGAAAATAGCGCGGGTCAGAAACGACGATTACATGCACCTGAGCCTGTCCGGAGATCACCGGGCGCTCGGAATCGACCATTTTGTCCACCCCGGCATGGAAGTCGCCCGTTCAATCATAAACGCCATAGAACACGGCGCCCTGGGGGATGTTATCGCCTTTTCAGACACCCCCTACGAACTGGGTTCCATTCATATAGGAAGGGGAAGCGCCTTTGACGGCCTCGGCCTGAAAGACTATCACAGCCTGGTAAAAACCGAAAGCCTGGTTACCCTGGTTGAACGCGGCGGGGAACTCCTGCTTCCCTCGGGTTCCACGGTGCTTGCCGAAGGAGACAGGGCCTACATCCTTGCCAACGGAAAGGAACTGCCCCGGATTTTCGGCTTCGCGGGAAGTACCGAAAGGCCCCTCCGTAAAATCGGCATAGTGGGCGGCGGCAAGATTGGTTCCCTCATCATTGAAGGGCTGCTGGATCAGCAGGATCTGTTCGGCAGGCGGGCCGAAGGGTCAGAGCGTGCCGCGAATAAAAAACACAACTTCCTTTTCCCCCTGCTTAAAATCCTGATGCCCCGGAACAGCAGACGGATCGTAATCATCGAACAGGATTACCGCCTCTGCAAGGATCTGGCAGCCCGTTATCCGGAAACGCTGGTACTGAACGAGGATATTTCCGATGAAAGTTTTGTCAACGAGGAGCAGCTTGACGATCTTGATCTCCTTGTCACCACCACCAACAACCAGGAGCTTAACATCATCACCGCGGTATACCTGAAATCGCGGGGCATAGACAGGGCAATCGCCATGGTTACCGGTTCCGGCTACGCCGCCATGGCCCGGCAGCTTGGGGTGGACGTGGTAATTCCCGTGAAGTCGGTGGTGGTGGATTCGATTCTTTCCCACCTCATGGGCAGCGGGGTAAAAGAGGTCCACCACGTCGGAGACGGTACGGTGGATATAATGGAAGTTGAAATCGAAAAAGAAGCGCCGATAGCCGACCGGCCGATAGCCGAATTCAGGCTTTCCGCCGGAGGGCTGGTCATGCTGGTAAACCGCGGCGGCCATTCCTTCATTCCCCGGGGGGACTACGTGTTCAATTCCGGCGATCATATCGTGCTTATTGCGAAAACCGGCAGCCAGGCGGAAATTGAAAGACACTTCGGCGCCGCGCCATGAAGGCATTTCTGTCTGTTTTTTTGGCCTGGATTCTCGTCTGTCTTTTGGGCGCCCTTCCCTATTTTTTTTCCGGGTATATCCCTGATTTTACCGATGCGGTTTTTGAAAGCGTCTCCGGTTTTACCACAACCGGCGCGACGACACTTGCCGACATTGAGGCCCTGCCGGGGGCGCTGCTTTTCTGGCGTGCCCTGACCCATTGGCTCGGCGGCATGGGGATCGTGGTGCTTACCGTAGCCCTGTTCCCCCTCCCCGGCGCCGGCGGCTTCCAGCTGCTCAAGGCGGAAGCGCCGGGTCCCGAGGTGGATAAAATCGTCCCCAAAATCACCGACACCGCCCGCATACTCTGGCTGCTTTACGTCATCCTTACCGCGGCCCAGATCCTCCTGCTCATGGTTTTCGGCATGGACTGGTTTGACGCGGTGGTTCATTCCTTTTCAACCGTGGCAACCGGCGGATTTAGTTCCCGCAATGAAAGCATCGCCTTCTACCATTCTCCCGGCATAGAATGGGTCTGCGTCATCTTCATGCTTCTTGGGGGGTACAACTACACCCTCATGTACCAGGCGCTGCGGGGCAGGCTGAGGGATGTTTTTTACAACAGCGAGGCCAGGGCATACGGCGCCATTGTGCTTGTTTCGGTGATCATCATAACCGCGTCAATACTTCCCCAAAGCCCCTCGCCGGAAAGCGCCCTGCGGATGGCGTTTTTCAATACCGCCACAATACTGAGCACCACCGGCCTTTTCAACGCCGATTACGGCCTCTGGCCGCCTCTGGCCCGGAGCGTGCTTTTTTTCCTTGCGTTTATAGGCGGCTGCTCCGGCTCCACGGCGGGCGGCATTAAAGTTATACGCCATTTGATTCTGTGGAAGCAGACGGGCAGCGAGATGAAGCGGATCATCTACCCCAGGGGGGTCTTTAGCATTCAACTGAACGGAAAATCCGGCAAAAAGGAAGTGGTCTACGGAGCAGCGGGTTTTGTGTTTCTCTATCTTGTCACCCTCTTTGCCACGGCCCTTTTGGTCAGCAGCTCGGGGGCGGATGTTTTTCTTTCGCTTAACACCGCCCTCATTACCCAGGGGAATATCGGCCTTGGTCCCGGAACACTCGGCCCCTTCAATTCCTTCCCCGCGTTCCCCGCCTATGTTAAATGGGGCCTCTGCGTCACGATGATTCTGGGGCGGCTCGAACTTCAGACCGTGCTGGTAATCTTTACCCGCGGTTTCTGGCGGCGGTAGGGCGGAGAATGAAACAGAACAGGCTGACAAAGCATTTTATTCTCCTCCGCCTGCTCGCCGCACTTCTGGGGATCGTCGCGGTAATTATGATTCCGGCGCTGGTGATGGCCGCCGCAGGCGGGGAAACCGCCATGATCAGGGCGCTTGCGCTTCCCGTGCTGATCACTGCGGCGGCGGCTGTTCCGTGCTTTCTCTCTTTAAGAAACAAGAAACTCAACCTCAACGCCGGGGACGGATACTTTCTGGTATTCGCCACCTGGGTACTGGCAAGTTTCCTCGGCGCCGTTCCCTTCTACCTTTCGGGAAGCGGAATCAGTTTTACCGATTCCCTTTTTGAAAGCGCCTGTGCCTTCGCTACCACCGGCGGCACCACCATCGGCAATATTGAGGCGCTGCCCCGCTCGCTGCTTCTCTGGCGCAGCGCGGCCCATTGGTTCGGCGGCATGGGGATCGTCCTCATTTCGGTAGCCCTTATGCCCCTGCTTGGCGTGGGCGGCTTTCAGCTGATCAAGGCGGAAGCGCCGGGCCCGGAAAAGGAAAAGATAACTCCCAAGGTGGCGGTCACGGCAAAACTTCTCTGGCTTGCCTACTCCGTACTGACCGTCCTGCTCTTTGTTCTCTATCTGGCCGGCGGCATGAACTGGTTCGACGCCCTCTGCCACAGTTTTACCACCATGGCCTCCGGCGGGGTAAGCACCAGAAACAGGGGCATCGCATACTTCAACTCGCCTTTTATTGACGTTGTTTCTACGATTTTTATGCTCCTCGCGGGTCTCAACTTCAACCTCTATTACAGACTCCTGCAGGGAAAGCTGCGTGACTTTATTGACAACACGGAAGCAAAGGCCTACCTCCTCATCTTTCTTGTCTCCACGGCAATAATCGCCCTGTCCCTGATTCCGGTTTACGGCGCGCCGGGAACGGCCTTCCGTTACGCCTCCTGTCAGGCGGCCTCGATTCTTTCCACCACGGGCGCCGCCATTGTCAACTACGAAAACTGGCCGGGCATTGCCCGGATGGTGCTCTTCGGCCTTATGTTTGTCGGCGGCTGTTCAAGCTCCACCGCCGGAGGCATCAAGGTAATCCGCCATGTTGTCCTGTGGAAACAGATGGACAATGAACTGCGGCGTACCGTGTATCCCCGCGGCGTATTCAGCGTGCAGCTTAACAGGCGGGTTGGCCGGAAGGACGTGGTCTACGGCGTGGCCGGCTTCGTATTCCTGTACTTTACGGTTATTATGATTGTAACCTTTCTTACCGCCGCTTCGGGCGTGGATGTTTTTTCTTCGTTCAGCGCCGCCCTTTCGATCACCGGAAACGTCGGCATCGGATTCGGCGCGATCGGCCCCCTGCACAACTACGGAGGATTTACCGATCCGATCAAATGGCTCTTTTCATGTACGATGATCGCGGGACGGCTTGAGATGTGGACGGTGTTTGTTCTCTTCAGGCCGGAATACTGGCGAAGGTAAAAAGGAAAGTACCGCGGGTGAAAAAAACGGGGTGCCAGACGCCATTTCTTTGTTTGTACCCCGGCTTTTTTTTGTTTCTTGCAGACCGGCAAAAGAACCGCCATGCCCGTACCCTTGCCTCTTCCCTGTTTCCGGCACATGCGTTCGCCCTGCCGGGGTCTATTGAACATTACCGGTTTTTGTAGGATTATTATATTTTCGGGAGTTTTTTCCGAAACCGGCCGGTTTCGGAAAGGCTCCGGTACAACTTTTTAAAGGAGAAGAAATTATGAAACACGCATTACGGACGGCATGTCTTGCGCTGATTGTCGGCGCCGCGGTACTTCCGGTTTTTGCCGGGGGCGGCGGGGAAAAAACAGCAGGCAACGTTATCAAAATCGGGGTTTTTGAACCCATGACCGGCGCGAACGCCGCGGGCGGCGCCATGGAGGTTGAGGGAATCCGGCTTGCCAACGAACTTAATCCCACGGTGGAGGTTGGCGGAAAAACCTATACGGTGGAACTGGTTGTGGCGGATAACAAGTCCGACAAGGTAGAGGCGGCGACCGCGGTACAGCGGCTTGTCGACCGGGACAAGGTACAGCTCGTCCTCGGTTCCTGGGGTTCCTCCCTGGCTATGGCCGGCGGCGAAGTAGCCCGGGACGCGAAGATTCCCGTCATCGGCCTTTCCTGCACCAACCCCCTGGTAACCGCCGGTAACGACTACTACTTCCGGGTCTGCTTTATCGATCCCTTCCAGGGCACGGTTATGGCCAACTACGCCTTCAGCGATCTCAAGGCAAAGACCGCGGTCATCGTGCAGGAAGTTTCCAACGACTACTCGGTCGGCCTTGCGAAATTCTTCTCGGATAACTTCAAAAGGCTTACCGGGAACAACAACGCCATCCTTGCCACGGTAAACTACAACACCGGAGATCAGGACTTCAGCGCCCAGCTTACCACTATCCGCTCCCTCAGGCCGGATGTAATCTTCGCGCCCGGCAACTACACCGAATCGGCCCTGGTTATGAAGCAGGCCAGGGAACTCGGCATCGACACCCCCATCATCGGCGGCGATACCTGGGAGACTCCCGAATTTATCGACGTGGGCAAGGAACGGGTTGAAGGCGCGGTTTTCTCCACCTTCTTCGCGTCCGAACACGCGGCTACTCCCCAGGCGGAAATTTTCCTCAAGGAATACAACCAGCGCTACAACAAGGAACCGGCGGCGGTCACCGCCCTGGGCTATGACGGCTACCTTGTCGCCCTGGACGCCATCAGGCGCGCCGGTTCCGTTGATCCCCAGAAGATACGGGACGCCATTGCAAAAACCGCCGGCTTTGTCGGCGCGACCGGAACCGTAACCCTGGACGAAAACGGCGATGCCACCAAGAGCGCCTTTATCAAGGAAGTGAGGGGCGGCAAATTCGTTTACAAGACCATCGTTAATCCCTAAAGACGGCGAAGGGTGAAGCGCGGCAAGCGAATCGGAATTTTTCTCCGCGCTTCATCTTCCGGGTTTTTATTATGACCTTTGATCTTTTTCTTCAATACCTTTCCGGCGCATTGTCCCTGGGGAGCCTGTACGCCCTCATCGCCATCGGCTATACCATGGTGTACGGGATTCTCAGGCTTATCAACTTTGCCCACGGCGACGTGTTCATGCTGGGCGGCTACATCGCCTTTTACGGGGTTACGCTTTTTTTCATGCCCTGGTGGGTTGGCTTCATCGTCGCCTTTGGCCTGACGGGGATCTTCGGCATCGGGCTTGAACGGGTGGCGTACCGTCCCCTGCGGCAGTCCCCGAAAATTTCGATTATGATAAGCGCCATTGGCGCATCTTTCCTTATGGAGAATCTTGCCACCGTTATCTTCGGCGGAAGGCCCAAGGGTTTTCCGGTTCCGGATCTTTTCAACCGGGTGGTACACATCGGCGCGGTTTCCGTGGTGAACGTGAGCCTTATCATTCCGGTGCTTACCGCCGTACTTCTTGGGGTTCTTCTTGTCATCGTCCACAGGACAAAAACCGGCATGGCCATGCGCGCGGTCTCAACGGATCTTGCGGCGGCCCGGCTTATGGCCATTGACGTAAACAATATCGTTTCCTTTACCTTCGGGACAGGTTCGGTGTTAGCCGCAATCGGCGGAGTCATGTGGTCCCTCAAATACCCCCAGCTCAATCCGACTATGGGGATGATACCGGGTCTCAAGTGCTTTATCGCCGCGGTTATCGGCGGCATCGGGAATATCTCCGGCGCGGTTCTTGGCGGACTGCTCCTCGGTTTTATCGAAATTATGATTATCGCGTTTCTGCCCACCCTTACCGGCTACCGTGACGCCTTTGCCTTTGTACTCCTCATCATCGTACTCCTGGTAAAGCCTTCGGGTCTTTTGGGCAAAAACCAGATCGAAAAAGTGTAGGGGGGCGCATGATTCCGGGAAAGAAGCAAAAGCGGATTTTAAACGCCGCGGCCCTTGTTCTTGCCGCCGCCTTTGTGTTTGTCGCGGACGCGGCCTTCGGTTCCTTCACCCTGCGTATCTTTAACCTCTGCGGAATCTACATCATCCTTGCCCTTTCGCTTAACCTGATAAACGGCTTTACGGGTCTCTTCTCGCTGGGCCATTCGGGGTTTATGGCGCTTGGCGCCTATGTGAGCGCCCTCCTTACCATGAGTCCCGCGCAGAAAGAAATGAACTTTTTCATGGCGCCTATCATCGCGCCCCTGGCGAATGTTCATCTTCCCTTTATCCCCGCGCTCATTGCCGCGGGACTGGCCGCGGGCATCGTGGGCTTTCTTATCGGCGCGCCGGTGCTGCGCCTGCGGGACGATTACCTTGCCATTGCCACGCTGGGTTTTTCCGAAATTATCCGGGTGGTCATCACCAACCTCCAGCCCGTCACCAACGGCGCCCTGGGCCTCAAGGGGCTTCCCCGCTATTCCACCACCCACATGATCTGGGCCGTGGCCTTTCTCTCGGTCGCTTTTATCCTTGCCCTGATCAATTCGGCCTTCGGCAGATCATGCCGGGCGGTACGCGACAACGAGATTGCGGCCCAGGCCATGGGTATCAATGTCGCCAGGGTGAAGATCATCAGCTTTACCATCGCGAGTTTTATGGCCGGTGTCGGCGGCTCCCTGCTTGGACACCTGATGAGCACCATTGATCCCAAAATGTTTACCTTCAGTCTTACCTACAACATACTGCTCATCGTGGTGCTGGGCGGCATCGGCAGCGTTTCGGGGTCCGTCATCGCGGCGGTTATCATCACCATTTCCATGGAAGCCCTGCGCTTTCTGGACGGCCCCCTGAACCTGATCTTTGTCCAGACCCAGGGTCTGCCGGGCCTGCGCATGGTGGTGTTCAGCATGCTTCTTCTTCTGGTGGTGATCTACCGCCAGCAGGGCCTTATGGGGAAAAAAGAATTTTCCTGGGACATGATCACCAATCCGTCCCTGACGCCGGGGCTGAAAAGAATCTTTGCCGGGAGGGGCTCCGGCAAAACGGGCGGCCGGGCAGACAGGGACAGCGCGGACGGCGGCGCGGGCAGGGGAGGCGCGGACTAATGCTTCTCACCAGAAACGTTACCATGCAGTTCGGCGGGCTTACCGCGGTGTCGGACTTTTCGGTCACCGTTGAAAAAGACGAGATAGTCGGCCTCATCGGCCCCAACGGCGCGGGGAAAACCACGGTCTTTAACATGATCACCGGGGTCTACGCTCCCACCAGGGGTGAGATTCTTCTTGACGGGAAAAACATCGCGGGCAAGCGCGCCGACATGATAACCGCCGCCGGAGTCGCCCGTACTTTCCAGAACATCCGGCTCTTTCACGAAATGTCGGTGCTGGAAAACATTCTTGTCGCCTGCAATCTGCGCGCGAAGCCCAACCTTTTTGAATCGGTGTTCCACCTGCCCGGCTACAGGGCGAAGGAAAAACAGTCCCATGAATTTGCCAGGGAACTTCTCCATTCGGTGGGGCTTCTTGAAAACGCCGGCGACAATGCGGTGTCCCTGCCCTACGGCAAACAGCGGCGGCTGGAAATTATCCGCGCCCTTGCCACCGGGCCAAAGCTCCTGCTCCTTGACGAACCTGCCGCGGGAATGAATCCGCAGGAGTCATACGAGCTTATGGACTTTATCGTTTCGATACGGGACAGGTTCAAAATTTCGGTGCTGCTTATCGAACACCACATGCAGGTGGTCATGGGAATCTGCACGCGGCTTTACGTGCTTGACTACGGCATAACCATTGCCGAAGGAACGCCCGCGGAAATTCAGAGAAATCAAAAGGTGATCGACGCCTACCTGGGGGTGGAATGATGCTGAAACTCGAAGCCCTTTCGGTATACTATGGCGGCATACACGCCCTTAGGGGAATTGACATGGAAGTCCCCGACGGGAAAATCATCACCCTCATCGGCGCGAACGGCGCGGGCAAAAGTACCATGCTCAACAGCATCGTCGGCCTGGTAAAGCCCGCCTCCGGAACCGTCACCTGGGACGGCCGGGACATTACCGGGGGCAATCCCAGGGACATTGTTTCCGCCGGCCTCGTCCTCATTCCCGAGGGCCGCCACGTGTTTCCCAATCTTACGGTTGACGAAAACCTCCGGCTGGGCGCCTACGCGCGGAAGGACAAGGCGGGGATTAAAAAGGACAGGGAACACTGCTTTGAACTTTTTCCCCGCCTGAAGGAACGCATACGGCAGCCCGCGGGAACCTTGAGCGGCGGTGAACAGCAGATGCTTGCGGTTGCCCGGGGCCTTATGTCCAGCCCGCGCGTTCTCATGCTTGACGAACCGAGTCTGGGGCTTGCCCCCCTTGTCTCAAAGATGATCTTCAGCATTATCACGGAGATAAACAAAAACGGAACAACCCTTTTGCTTATCGAGCAGAACGCCCGCGCCGCCCTGGAGATCGCCGACTATGCCTACGTGCTTGAAACCGGGATCATCACGCTGGAGAATACCGGGGATGTTCTCCTGAAGGATGATAATATCCGCAAGGCCTATCTGGGAGAAGGCTGATAACCGCCGCGGCGGTAAAGGAGTTTGATATGATTACGCCCTTTGAAAGCAGAAATTCAAAACTGGGGCCCAGGGTGGTCAAGGCCCTGAAGGATCGCCAATTTGAAGCCTGGTATTTTACCGATCCCTTTGAAGCGGTTGACCTGATTATGTCCCTCATTCCCAAAATCCATGTGGTTTCCTGGGGCGGCACCGTGACCGTTACGGATCTGGGCATAAAGGATCGTCTTGCGGCCGGAGGCTATACCCTGCTGGACCGGGACAAGGCGGCAACGCCGGAAGAACGCGCCGAAAAAATGCGCCAGGCTCTGTTATGCGACACCTTCCTTATGAGCGCCAACGCGATCAGCGAAGATGGGCAGCTTGTCAATATCGACGGCGGCGGCAACCGGGTTGCGGCGCTTTGTTACGGCCCCAAACAGGTTATCGTTGTCGCCGGGATTAATAAAATCGCCAAGACCCTGAATGACGCGGTGATCCGCGCGCGGACAATTGCCGCGCCCCTCAATGCTCAGCGTTTCCCCGAAAACAAAACGCCCTGTAACGAAACCGGCAGCTGCGCGGACTGCAAATCGCCGGACACGGTCTGTTCGCACATTGTAACTACCCGCTACTGCAAGCCCGCGGGACGGATCAAGGTTGTTCTTATCGGGAAGAATCTGGGGCTGTAGGATTCAAGGATTACGCGGAGCGGGACAGGAATCAAAGGATAAAAATCTCCGGCTGGGGTTTAGAAGCTGCCTGAACAGACAGCTTCCGGAAAACCCGTTATGAGGTTTTTGCTCCAGGCTGACCTTTGGTCAATCAGCCGGGTTATCGAACAAGACCAATGTTTAAATTTAACTCTCTTTTACTCTAATTCCTCGTCGAAACAGACCGCTACTTTGCCGCAGTTTCCTTCAGCCATCAGTTTATACGCATCTGCCGCTCTGTCCAGAGAGAACCGGTGGGTCACCAGTTTTTCAGGATGCAGGTCCCAGCGTGCCAACTCCTCCACCAGATTTTCCATAAGCCAAATACTGGTAACCCAACTCCCGTAAATACTCTTCTGCGGATGAATAATATCCGGGCTGGGATTAAAATGGACGGTATTACCTTCCCCGACAAAGGCTATTTTACCCCACTGCCTGGCGGCCCTGACAGCGGTCACCCGCCCCTGGTCGTTGGCCGAAGCGTCAAAAGCCCGTTCCACGCCCTTGCCACCGGTACACTCCTTAATCGCGTCAACATTGGATTCCGAGGGAGTAAAAACTTCATCAGCCAGGTTGAGTTTTTTCGCCAATTCAATCCGGTAGGAGTTTGCCTCGATACCGAACAGTTTATGCGCGCCCATGGCTTTACAGAGCATAAGCGCCGCGAGTCCAACGGGACCAAGTCCGACAACAAGCACATTGTCGGTACCGCTTACGCCGATTTTATGGATTGCCTCGTACACTGTACCGAAACCGCAGGCCACTTGAGCGCCATCGGTGTATGAAAGTGAAGGCGGGAGCTCCACCAAGTCCTTTTCATCGCAGAGGATGTATTCCGCCATCCCGCCATTCCGCTGCCAGCCGTAAGCCTGCCGCAGCGGCGACGAGCAGGAAATCATGTAACCCATTCGGCAGTCGTGGCAGACCCCGCAGCCGGAAATATGATATACAATCACCCTGCTGCCTTTTTTAAAGCGCTTAAGGCCGGGTCCTTCTTCCACCACCTGCCCGCAGGGCTCGTGACCTGCGATTACATCCTGATATCCTTCCGGTCCCTTTCCTATATGTTCCCGGTAAATGGCACGGATATCACTGCCGCAAATAGTGGACGATTTCATTTTTACCAGGACCTGTCCGTACCCAGGCTGGGGGATCGGGACATCCTTAAAAATAACGGTACTATTACCGGGCAAATACGCGCCTTTCATGGTTCCTTGCATTTTTCCCTCCAAAATCCATGATTCCGGCTACTTCTCCGTTCCGTAACCGGCGCCTTCTATTAACACATTTTGGAACAGCCAAATAAAAATAAGAATCGGAAGCAGGTGCAAAGCTGCCGCCGCGAAAAGCGGCCCCCAGGAAACACCAAACATAGAACCGAGCATTTCGTTAAGAATGACCGGAGCCGTCCGGGACACTTTGGTGGTAAAGAGGAATGCGAACATGAATTCCTTCCAGCAGAACAACGCAACCAGAATACTCTCGGACAGGATACCGGGACTCGCCAGAGGC
>JAISND010000148.1 GCA_031276615.1 Treponema sp.
CCGAACGGGCAATTTCAGGCGCGGCGGCGTCGGCGTCGGGACAAAGCCTCCGGCCCCCGGAATAGAGGGCGTAAACAAAAGCGCGTTTTTTGGCGTCGATTACCGGAACCACAAGCCCCGGCCAGCCGGAGAAAGCGTGGGCCATGCAGTCAAGGGTTGAAAGCGGCAGGAAGGGAATATTCAGGGACAGGGCCAGCCCCTTTGCCGCGGCAAAGCCTATTCTGAGGCCGGTAAACGAACCCGGCCCCCGCATGCAGAGCACCCCTTCAAGATCGGCCGGCACAAGGCCGGATTTTTTTACGAGCATGTCTACCGTGTCCGTCAGAAGCTCCGAATGGCGCATCCCCGAACTGGTTTCAAAATACCAGACGCCCTGGTCTGTTTCCAGGGCCGCGGAGAAAACGGATGTGGCCGTATCAATCGCGAGCAGATTCATCAAGGTCCAGACCCGAAATATGAAAAACACGGCTGTCCGGCCCGCTTATTTCTATCTCTATGGTAATGGCATCATCGGGCAGGGACGAGGAAAGCCGTTCGCTCCATTCAATAACGGAGACTCCGCCGCCCCAAACAAGTTCGCCGGCGCCGGTATTTTCAAAATCGTCATCCCCCTCAAGACGGTAGGCGTCAATATGGTACAGGGGAAGAAAACCCGCGTATTCGGAAACGATTGTGTAGGTAGGACTGGTAACGGTTTCCCTTACGCCGAGCCCGCGGGCTATTCCCCTGGCCAGGCAGGTTTTGCCGGCGCCCAGTCCTCCCCTGAGGGCAAGCACCGCGCCCGGCCCCAGGCGGCCGGCGATACGCTCGCCGAGCGCGACGGTTTCCTCCGCGGAAGCGGTCAGAACATCAATCAGGGAGTCCTCCGTTTTTATCGAGACCGGCGATAAATTTTTTAAGTTCCCTGGTAAGCGGGACAAGGGGATAGTCAACCTTGTCAATAAGGGTTACGGAAATTTCCGTCTGGCCCGTGGGTTTGTTTTCTATGGCAAAATCAATGCGGTGATCTTCGGAACCCTTTATCAATTCCAGAACGGCAACAGCCGTGTACAGACGCCGGTAATAGATGGGGACATCCTTTCTGACCATGTCTTTAATCGTAACAACCTTCATTTATCCTGTCCTGGGGAAATATTATCCATCAATGTACTCATAGACAAGGGCATTGATGACATTGAGTGATTTTCTGGGAATGCGGAGGAATTTTATGTGCATAATGGTACTTATTCCGGTTCTGTTTGTACGAAGAATCTGACCCAGGGCGGCGACATTCATGCCGTTATTATAGGCAAATTCAATTTTAAGGCGCGTACCGGAAGGAACGGAGACATTGGTTTTTATGGAACAGCCCCCGATGGAAATATCCAGTATGTTTCCGGTTAAACGCCGCCTGTCCACCACCATCTTTTTCCCTTTTTTGTGCCCCGCGTCTTCCACGTAGACGAGGTAGAAGCTCGCGGAGAGCGCCGCCTGCCTCCGGCGGAATTTGCGCTGGGAAAGATGTTTTATCATACTGGAATGAACAAGCTGCAGTACCGGGCCGTCGGCGGAGTCGGCTGTTCCAAGTATGCGGCTTTCAAAGGAGAAACCCTTGTTGGATTTGGTAAAAAACGACAGGACGGCCTTGCCGCCCCGGGGGAACCGAATCGGGGTTCCCAGGGCGTTATGCGGATTTTCAACCACAAGGTTTTCACCCTTGGTCGAGAGCACCCTTACCGGATATTTGTCCTTTCCCACGCCAAGTACCGCGGCGGTGTTTTCCGGAATCTGCCGCGTCGAGGTGGCGTTTCCGCCGCCCAAACTGGCTTCAAGGATATTCCGGGTGGAAAAGAGAAGGGAAAATTTTTCCTGGGCCTCATTATCGGTATTGGCGCTGCGTTCAATGACGCGATACGCCTGCCTGAAGTGCCTGTCCAGCAGGGTTGGGGAATTAATCGACCGTTCGGGATCAACAACGCCGTCGTTTCTTAACACGAATTCAAGCATTTTGGTCTGATTGTGATCGAGGCCCATATTGGCGGCCAGCCGGTGCAGGGCAAGGCCGGAAAAATGCCGGGGGCCCGAACCGGGCCGGCCGCCGGGGGCGGTGAAACGGCCCTTTGCCGCGTTAACGATTACCAGAATTATGATAAAAACCGCAATTCCGGTGACGAAAATTATGGCGTCCCTCGAATTGGTTTCCTTGTAAAAACTGGGAAGCTGGAGAGGATAAAAACGTACCGGAATACCGCTGATAATGAACATACTTCTCCTGTCAGTTTGCCGCGCTTCGCACATAAAACCCGCAAGCGCGGCAGGCTCCTACGCGGACGGCGCGGCCTGTGTTTTCATTGCCGCGTAGAGACTTCCAAGCCGGGGCGCCAGTTCATACTCCGCCAAATCCCCTACAAGAACCGCGTCCTTCTGCTCATAGGCTTCCAGAAGCTCTTTCAGCGCGGAACTGAATTCCGTAATATAATCCGAAACCGGCGCGCCGTCTACCCTCATGTCCCCCACGGGGAAACCTTCGACTTTAAGTAAATTAAAAACACGGAATATTTTTTCGGCAAGGCCGGAAAACAGGCGTATCGTTTCAACCGCGCGGGCGTCTTTTCCGGTCTGTATGTCCAGGGGAAGATCCTCAAGGCGCCGGGCGATTTCGGCGACCAGCGGCTCGACCCGGCCCAGCTCCGCGGCGGGATTCTGAAGCTCATGGATCCTTTCCTCTATCATGCTCCGCACGGCCCGGCTGTCCGGGCCTTCGCCGGAAAGGGTTTTCAGTACCAGCTCATGGATTTCGGGTATCTGTTCGGCAAGCAGGCCGGCCTGGGGGCTTTCCGTCCATTCCCCGGCAATTTTCCGCTTTTCCTCAAATCCCGCGCCTTCGTATTCGGCAATATCCTCCGCCGCGTTGATCAGGGCAGCCACCGCAAGCTCCGGCAGGGTGTTTGTTTTGATGTCAAGGCTGCCGACGGAGGCGATATCCCTGCCGAAGGAATCGGCAAGGCCGCCGGCATGTATGGTTTCCCCGTCAATGACAAGCCCGCTCAGGCGGTGTCCCGAATTCCCGAGCCACTGTTCAAGACCGGCAAGAATCTCGCCTACGGTTTTTTCCGATTCCAGGGTAAG
>JAISND010000217.1 GCA_031276615.1 Treponema sp.
TCATTTCAGCCGGCCCAGGCGCCCGCAGGCTTCCTCCACGTCCGCGCGGTGGCCAAAGGCGGAGAAGCGGACGAAGGATTCTCCCGCGGGTCCGAAGCCGGATCCCGGCGTGGTAAGCACCTGGCATTTTTCAAGAATTTCCGCGAAAACCTCCCAACTGTCCCGTCCGGGAAATTGCGCCCAGATGTAGGGTGAATTATCGCCGCCCGTACAGACAATGCCGAGACCGCGGAGGGCGGTTCTGATGAGTTTCGCGTTCCCCAGGTAAAAATCCGTAAGCTCCCGGATTTCCTTCAGGCCCTCACTGTCCAGCGCCGCCAGTCCCCCGGCCTGGGCGATGTTGGAGGCGCCGTTGAAGATCGTCCCGCAGATCCGGTTCCAGTCGGCGTTGACGCTTTCGCCGCCCGCGTACTTTAATTCTTTCGGAACCACCGACCAGCCGAGGCGCACGCCGGTAAAGCCCGCGGGCTTGCTGAAGGAATTGACCTCAATGGCGCACTGCTTTGCCCCCGCGATCTCGTAGATGCTTTTGGGCAGCCCCGGATCGCGGATGTATTCCGCATAGGCGGCGTCGAAGATGACGATTACTCCCTTTTGGATCGCCGCCTGTACCAGCGCCGCAAGCTGTTCATGATCCGCCACCGCGCCGGTGGGGTTATTGGGGGAGCAGAAGTAGAAGAGGCAGTTTGCCGGAAGTTTCGAGAGATCGGGGAAATAATTGTTTTCCGCGGTACAGGGCAGGTAGCTGATGCCCCGGTAGCCCGAGCCTTCCCAGCCCCCGGCCGCGCCGGCAAGCACCGATCCGTCCACGTATACCGGGTAGGAGGGATCCTGCACCGCCGCCGGGGTTCCCGCGCCGAAGAGAAGCTGAAGCCGCCCGATGTCGCACTTGGCTCCGTCGGAGATAAACACCTCATCCAGGCCGAACTGCCCCCGGTAAAACACGGCGCTGATTTTTTCCCGCAGCTCCGGAAGCCCGTCGTCACTGTAGCCCGAATAGGTTTCCGCGGCTCCAAGATCCCGCGCGCCCTTCACCAGCCCCCCGTCAATGTGGGGCAGAATCGGCTCGGTGGTATTCCCCACTCCTAGGCTGATGATCTTCGCCCCGGGATGGGCCGCCGCAAATTCCCGGCGCCGCCGGGCGATCTCGGGGAAAAGATACCCCGCCCTGATATTCGCCATGCAGGGATTCCTTTTAATCATATCGTACCTCCTTACAGCCGCCCGGAAAAATGCGCGTCAAACTCCCTCAATGCCCAGACATCCAGGGTGCCGAGATAGTCGTCCACCGTCTCGGCCCGCCGTATCTGCACAAGGGAGCCGTCGGGACGCAGGAGCAGTTCCCCGCAGCGGAGTTTGCCGTTGTAGTTGAAGCCCATAGCCCTGCCGTGGGCGCCCGCGTCGTGGATCACCACAAAATCGCCGCCATCGCCAACGTCGATCTTCGGCAGCTTCCGCTGAACGGCAAATTTGTCGTTGTTTTCGCAGAGACTTCCCACCACGTCGCAGGTTTCCGTGAGGGGGGCGTTTTCCTTGCCGGGAACGGTGATGTGATGGTAGGCGCCGTAGAGGGCGGGCCGCATAAGGTCGGCCATGCTGGCGTCAAGGCCGATGTAGTTCCGGTAGATCTCTTTTTTGTGAATGGCCCGCGCCACAAGCCAGCCGTAGGGCCCGGTGACGGGGCGGCCGTATTCGGTGTGAAGCGCCATGCCCCCAAGCCCCGCCGGCAAAAGAATTTCGTCGTAGAGTTTTTTCAGGCCCGCCGCAAGAGCTTCCCAGCTTACCGCCTCCTGTTCCGGCCGGTAAGGTATGCCCAGGCCGCCGCCGAGGTTTACAAATTCGATGCCTATGCCGGCCCTGTTCTTTATCTCGACGGCGAGTTCGAAAAGCAGACGGCCGGTTTCCAGATGGTAGTCAAGGCTGAGTTCGTTGGAGGCCACCATGGTATGGAGGCCGAAATGTTTCACTCCCTTTTTTTTAAGGAGCCGGTAACCTTCGACAAGCTGTTCCCTGGTAAAGCCGTATTTGGCTTCCTCCGGTTTTCCGATGATGGCGTTCCCCTCCTTGAGGGGTCCCGGATTGTAGCGGCAGGAGATCGTCTCCGGAAGGCCCGCCGTTTTTTCCAGGTATTCGATGTGGGTAAAGTCGTCCAGGTTTATGACAGCCCCCAATTCCCTGGCCTTGAGGTATTCCCTGGCCGGGGTCTCGTTGGAAGTGAGCATGATCGCTTCCCGCTTTATGCCCGACATTTCCGCGAGGAGCAGTTCGGGATAGCTGGAACAGTCCGCGCCGAATCCCTCGTCGGCAAGGATCTTGAGGATAAAGGGATTGGGAAGCGCCTTGACGGCAAAGTGCTCCGTGTACGAAGGGAAAACCGAAAACGCCGACTGTATCCGCCGGGCGTTTTCCCGAATCCCTTGCTCGTCGTAGACGTAGAAAGGGGTGGGATAGCGCTCGACAAGTTTCTCAAGCCGGGCCTTTGTCAGGGGGAATTTTTTTTCGCTCATGTTTACCTGCTAAAGATAGCCCTTGTGCTTCAGGAGTTCCGCGTTAAGAATGCCTCCGCCCGCCGCGCCCCGCACGGTGTTATGCGAAAGAGCGGTAAAGCGGATATCAAAGACTCCGCAGGGGCGCACCCTGCCGATGACCACGGCCATTGCCCCGCCGGCGCCCCGGTCTTTCCGGGGCTGGGGGCGGTCGTTCTCTTCCCTGATGATGACGGGACGCGCGGGCGCCGAGGGGAAGCCCATCTCCTGGGGAAGGTCGCGGAATTCCGCCCAGATTTTTTTTACGGCCTCAACGGAAGCGGGCTTCTTCCCGCCGAATTCCAGGCTTACGCAGGCGGTATGCCCGTCACTGACCGGCACCCGGTTGCAGTGGGCGGAAATTCTGGGCAGCGCCGCGTTTTCAAAAACACCGTCCCCGACGGCGCCCAGAATTTTGAGCGGCTCCTTTTCGGACTTTTCTTCCTCACCGCCGATATAGGGCACGATGTTGTCGATCATGTCGAGGCTCGGCACGCCCGGATAGCCCGCGCCGGAAACGGCCTGCATGGTGGTCACGATGATCCGTTCCACCGGATAACCCGCCCTGATGAGCGCGTAAACCGGGATCATGTAGCTCTGAATTGAACAATTGGGTTTGACCACGATGAAGCCGCGGTCCCAGCCGTGGTTTTTTCGCTGCCGGGGAATGATATCCGCGTGCCGGTGGTTTATCTCGGCGACAAGCACCGGTACGTCCGCGGTCCAGCGGTGCGCCGAGGCATTGGAAATGACGGGAATGCCCGCCGCGGCATAGGCCGTTTCCAGGGCGCGGGTTTCATCCTTTCCCATTTCCAGCGCGGAGAACACAAAGGCGCAGTCTCCGCGTTTGTTCGCCGCCGCGGCCCCTGAAACATCGCCGGCATCCTCTACGGTAAGGCTCCCCACGCGGGGATCGCAGTCGTCCGCGGGCTGCCAGCGTCCGGCAACCGCGTCTCCGTATTTTTTTCCGGCGCTCCGGGGGGAAGCTGCGACATGCCGCACTTCAAACCAGGGATGCTCCCTGAGCAGGGTGATATAATTCTGACCCACCATTCCTGTTGCGCCTAACACGCCTACCGCTGTTTTCATTTTTTCTCCTGTGACAAATTTTCCATGGGACCTGTCCGTAAGCTTGAGGTTCCCGACAGGTCCGGGGAACCTGACCGGGGTTTCCGGAGATGCCCTCTGTTATTCAGTTTTTCAGTTTAAGGCCGAGTTCTTCCAGCGCCTTCCGCAGAACCGCCCCGCTCGCCGCGGAAATCGGGCCGAGGGGAAGCCGGGCGGGCCCCGCGGGAAGCCCCGCCCAGTTCATGGCGGCTTTGATGGGCGCGGGGTTTGTTTCCACAAAAGCCGCTTTTGCCAGGGGAAGCAGCTCATAGTGAAGTTTTCTGGCTTCCTCATAATTCCCGGAAAGGCAGGCGCGGGTCAGCGCGGCCACCCTGCGGGGAACCAGATTGGAAATGACCGAAACAACCCCGTCGCCGCCCAGCGCCGCGAGGGGCAGGGTAAAGACATCGTCGCCGCTGAGTACGCGGAAGGGGCTGTCCGTTTCACGGCGCGGAATCGCTATGGAGCCGATCACCTCGCCCATCTGATTAAGGTCGCCGCTTGCTTCCTTCACCCCGGCTATGCCGGGAATCCGCGCGATTTTTTCAAGGAGCGGCGCGGGAATGTTCCGGCCGGTACGGGAGGCGATATTGTAGACCACGACGGGAATACCCACGGCCGCCGCGGCCTCGAAGTGGCGGATAAGGCCGGAATCGTTGGGCTTGTTGTAGTAGGGAGTTACCACCAGGGCGGCGTCGGCCCCCATTTTTTTCGCCCGCTCCGTGTAAAGAACCATATGTTTTGTGGAGTTGGATCCGGTTCCGATAATTACCGGAACTTTCCCCTTCGCTTCCTCCATCACGATTTCAATAAGCTTTTCCTCCTCGTCCTCATCCAGGGTAGGAGTCTCTCCGGTGGTTCCCAGCGGAACGAGGCCGTCGATGCCTTCCTCAATCTGAAATGAAACGAGCCGGCGGAATCCTTCGTAATCAACATCACCGGATTCCCGCATGGGTGTGACAAGCGCCGTAAAGGCGCCGCGCAACTGCAACATGGCTAACTCCGCTTGCGTACAAACTGGTTCCCGTTATGTAGA